>NZ_DAXETW010000082.1:0-50807 GCF_051155795.1 Longibacter sp. | reverse complement strand
TGTTCGCCTCGCATATCCATCTCGCCTTTAATGAGGCCCGAGACTGGGTGCCGTCGGGGCGGGCAACGGTTAGCGGCAACCCTACCCGCGCTTCCCTTCTCCGCGCCGATGCGACCGAGGCCCGAGATACGCTGGACATTCCGGCAGATGCTCGCGTCCTGCTCGTATTTGGCGGATCGCTGGGAAGCGAGGCTCTCAACACGGCGCTGGAAGGGAGCCTCAGCGCGCTGCTCGAGGACCCGGACGTCCACGTGATCTGGCAGACCGGGTCGCGCTACTACAGCGCCATCAGCGAGCGCATCGCCGACCACCCGCGCCTTCGACTACTGAAATACATCGAACGGATGGATCTGGCGTACGCCGCCGCCGACCTCGCCCTCTGCCGCTCCGGTGCGATCACGTGCAGTGAGCTGATGGTGACCGGCACGCCGGCCGTCCTCGTCCCCTCGCCGAATGTAGTTGCCGATCATCAGACGAAAAACGCCCGGGCCATGGAGCGCGTCGGAGCCGCACGGGTCCTGCGAGAGCCGGATCTCGAGGCCCACGTCGCCGACGTTGTCCGCGAGCTGCTGGGCGACGCCGGCGTCCGCCGGGACATGGCCGACGCCGCCCGGAGGGAGGCCCGCCCTGAAGCCGCCGACCGCATCGCCGCCGATGTCCTCGCCCTCGCCGACACCCACCGAAGCCTCACCTGAAGATGGAAACCGAACGCAGACGACAACCGGCTCTGGGGCGGATCCGCCGGGTCCACATGGTGGGCATCGGTGGGATCGGAATGAGCTCGATCGCCGAAGTGCTGCTCAATCGTGGCTATCGTGTGTCGGGGTCCGACCTCACCCGGAGCGACGTGACGCGGCACCTGGAAGAGCTCGGTGCCGTCGTCCACGAAGGCCATGCCGCCGAACAGGTGGGGGATGCCGACGTCGTCGTGTACTCCTCGGCCATCGACCCGTCGGACAACGCGGAAACCCTCGAAGCGGAGCAGCGCCGCATCTCCCTGATCCCCCGCGCCGAGATGCTGGGCGAGTTGATGCGGATGAAGTTCGGCGTCGGCGTTGCCGGGACGCACGGAAAAACCACGACGACCTCCATGATCGGGCTCGTCACGAAGGACGGCGGGTTCGACCCGACGGTCATCGTGGGAGGGAAAGTGACAGCGTTCGGGTCCAACGCCGTCACCGGGGAAGGAGACATCATCGTGATTGAAGCCGACGAGTATGACCGGACGTTCCTGAGGCTTACACCGTCGCTCGCGGTAATTACCAACATAGAGGAGGATCACCTTGACATTTACGACGGGCTGGAAGACATCCAGGACGCGTTTACCCAGTATGCGAACAGCGTCCCCTTCTTCGGAGCCGCCATCCTGTGCCTTGATGATCCCAACGTGCAGGCTATCGTCGGGCGCATTGAGCGCCGGGTGCTGACCTACGGGACGACGCGACAGGCGGAGGTGCGCGCGATCAACATCCGGCGTGACGGCCTGAAGACGCACTTCGACGTGCAGTTTCGTGGCGATGCACTCGGGACCGTCACGTTGAACGTGCCCGGAATGCACAACGTCCGCAATGCGCTCGCGGCCGTGGCCGTCGGCGTTGAACTCGACGTTCCATTCGATCACATCCGCGATGGACTGGCATCCTACGACGGTGTCCGGCGTCGCTTCCAGCAGATCGGCGATGTGGCGGGGCGCGTCGTTCTCGACGACTACGCGCACCACCCGACGGAAATTGAGGCCACGCTCGACGCCGCCAGCCAGGGCTTCTCCGACCGGCGCATCGTGGCCGTTTTTCAGCCGCACCTGTACAGCCGCACCCGCGACTTTCAAGACGACTTCGCCCGTGCTTTCTTCAACGCCGACGTGCTCGTCGTGACGGACGTCTACAAGGCACGCGAGGCGCCGATCGAAGGGGTCAGCGGCGAAGAGATTGCCCGGCGGGCCCAGAACTACGGCCACCGCAGCGTCCATTACGTACCCGAGAAAGAGCACCTTCCCGACGAGCTCGCGGAGATCACCGCGGACGGGGACCTGGTGCTGATGATGGGCGCCGGCGACATTTGGCGGTACAGTCGCGAATTCGTAGACCGACTGACCGACCTCGAACCGGCCCTTTCGAACAGCGACGCATCCGCCTGAACGACCGTTCGCCATGAACCTCGACACCGCACGTAAAATTGCCAAGCTCGCTGTTCGCCTCGGGGGCATTGCCCTCGTCGCGGGTGGCGTGTTCGTGCTCGGCCTTCTGGGCTGGCAGTGGCAGGCCAATGTGCCGGTATCCGTCGTTCAGGTGCAGGGCGCTCAGCACGTTCACCCGGACACCCTGCGGCGGCTGGCGCGCGTCGATACCGGCGTCGTCATGGACGACCTCAACCTCGGACTGATCGCCGACCGTGTGCAGCGCCACCCCTGGGTTCGTCGCGTGGACATCCGGGAGCGCCGATCCGCTCGGACGCTCGTACTGGGCGTGACGGAGCGTACCCCGGCGGCTATCGTGATCCAGGAGAACCGCCCCGCCTACTACCTCGACGCCGGCGGATACGCGATGCCGCTCGTCGACAGCACCGCCTTCGATGTCCCGCTCGTACGCGGCGTGTCTGCCGATTACCATCCGATCAAGGGCGTAGCCGGGGAGGGGCTCACCGCCTTCCTACAGTCGCTCGACGGGCACGCCGCGGCGCCCCTCATTACCGAAATTGATGTATTCGCGAACGACCGAATTCGTGTGTATACTCGACCCACGGACATCCATCCATCTGTTACGGCCGATCTCGGGCGTGAACAGTTTGGTCTTCGGCTGAAACGGCTCGTGGCCTTCCACCATCAGGTGCTGCAGGCCGGACCCGATCCGCCCGTGGGATACGTGGATCTCCGCTTCGACAACCAGATCGTGACCCGTGAGGCCGCCGACGGGCGTACCGCCGTCGAAAGCTGACGCAGAGCGCGGTCTGCCGCGCCCCCGCCATCCTCCAGATTTCCACCGCTCGCCCCGAACCGCTCCCTGTTTCGACAGGCCCGGCTTTTCTGACACATGCTCGCGCTCCGCTCGGGCCGGCGGCCTTCGTCGCCTTGTCCGGCCGTCCGCGCAGCACCCCGAATCGACACCCGCACCCGCCATGAACGAAAATATCGTCGTAGGAGTCGACATCGGCACGACAAAGGTATGTGCCGTCGTTGCTGCCGAGGATGAACTCGACCGCGTAAACATCCTGGGCGTCGGCGTTGCCCCGTCCGATGGACTCAACCGCGGCGTCGTCGTCAACATCGACCGCACCGTGAACGCCGTTCGATCAGCCATCGAAGAGGCCGAGCGGGCTGCTGGCGTGGAAGTGCGCAGCGTCATTGTCGGGATCGCCGGCGACCACGTCCAGAGCTTCCAGAGCCGGGGCGTTGTGACCATTCGGTCCGGCGAGATCACGCAGAACGACGTGCAGCGTCTCCTCGAAGACACCATGCACGTGGCGATGCCCGCCGACCGCGAGATTCTGCACGTCATCCCGCAGGAGTTCATCGTGGACGGGCAGGACGGCGTGGCCGACCCCGTCGGCATGAGCGGCGTCCGCCTTGAGGCGAACGTCCACATCATCACGGGCCTCGTGTCGGCGGCGAAGAACATCTACCGCTGCATCGAGAAGTCCGGCTTCGAAGTGGCCGACATCGTGCTCGAGCCGCTTGCGTCTTCGTTCTCGTGCCTGCACGACGACGAGAAGGAGGTGGGCGTGGCGCTGATCGATATCGGCGGCGGGACGACCGACATCGCCGTGTTTGAAGACAACACGATCCGCCATACTGCCGTCATCGCCGTGGCCGGCAACAAGGTCACGGACGACATTCGCAAGGGACTGGGCGTGATGCGCGACCAGGCCGAACAGCTGAAGCGACAGTTCGGCACCGCTCTCGTCGACTTTGCCGATGAAACCGAGCAGATCGAGATTCCCGGGATCGGCGGGCGGCCCGAGAAGACGATCGGGCGCGACACGCTCGCGCAGGTCATTCAGCCACGGCTGGAGGAAATCCTGGAAATTGCGGCCATCGAAATCAAGCGCTCCGGCTACGCGCGTCACCTCGGCGTGGGCTGCGTGCTCACCGGTGGCGGGGCGCTCATTCCCGGAACGGCCGACCTGGCCGCTGAAGTGCTGGGGATGGAGGCCCGGATCGGCCGTCCGATGGGGCTGTCCGGCGGCCTCGTCGAGGAGGTGTCGGACCCGAAGTACTCGACCGGCGTCGGGCTCGTGCTCTACGGCATGCGCCCGGAGGTCATCGGCGGATCCACCCTCAGCGAGGACATCGATCAGCATCGAAATGGAGAACGCGTATCGGGAGAAACGCTCGTCAACCGCATCGCTACACGGATGAAATCATGGTTTGACGAACTGTAACTGCTATGGTACGTTGCGATTCGCCAGGGTATCCCGTTTCTTTAGATGATAACTCGTTGCGTCATAACATTTTAGCGGCTTTGACCCCGCCCGGGTGCTCCGAACGGCGGTGATTCATTCCACGCAACCGTCACGGCGGCTTTCGCCGGAATCTGCAGCATCGTACCCTCACACACTACTTCACGAAACCCACGACCACCCGACGACCCGATCCTGCATGACCTCGGGGCTGCTCACCTCGACCGGATCTACGGGTCGCTCTGACTTTCGAACCACACAGACTGGAGGGAACTTATGGAAAACGAATTTAGCTCGCGGTTTTCGTTTGACGATGCCGCAAACGAGGAAGCCAAAATCTGCGTCGTCGGCGTTGGCGGAGGGGGAGGCAATGCGATCAACAACATGGTCGACCAGGGCATTCACGGCAGTGTCGAGTTTGTCGCCGTGAACACCGATGCCCAGGCGCTGGCCGAGAACCAGGCCCCGCAGAAGATCCAGGCGGGCCGGACCCTGACCAAGGGGCTCGGCGCCGGCGCGCGGCCCAGCGTTGGCGCGGAGGCGATCGAGGAAAACTCCAACGAACTGGAGCAAGCCCTCGACGGCTACGATATGGTCTTCATCACCGCCGGGATGGGCGGCGGCACCGGAACGGGTGGCGCCCCGGTCGTCGCATCCATCGCGCGCAAGATGGGGATCCTGACCGTGGCGATCGTGACGCGCCCCTTCGATTGTGAGGGCGCCCGCCGCCAGAAGACGGCCGAGGAGGGCATCGAGCTGCTCCGGAAGAACGTCGATACGCTCATCGTCATTCCGAACGAGCGCCTGCTCGACATCGCGGATGAAAATACGAGCCTGATCGAGGCCTTCGAGAAAGCCGACGAGGTCCTCTACAACGCCACGCGCGGGATCAGTGACCTGATTACCGTCCACGGCCTGATCAACCTCGACTTCGCTGACGTGAAGACGACCATGAAGAACGGCGGCGAGGCCCTGATGGGCTCCGCGGAGGCGAAGGGCGACAATCGTGCCGAGAAGGCGGCCATACAGGCGATCTCGAGCCCGCTGCTCGACGGCCTGTCGATTGCCGGCGCCCGGAACGTGCTGGTCAACATCACCAGTGGCTCGTCCCTCGGCATTCGCGAGGCGACGACGGCGACCAGCGTCATTCAGCGCGAGGCGGGAGAAAATGTCGAGGTCATCTTTGGCACGGTGATCGACGACGACATGGACGACCTGTTGCGCGTCACCGTCATCGCGACGGGCTTCGACTCTCCGGAGGACGAGGCGGAGGACGACGACTCAGGGATGCGGCGGACGGTACCGCTGGACGGCAACGGCCCGAACTACCGCTACAAGGGGGAGGACAACCTGCGCCACCTTGACACGCCGGCGTATGAGCGTCGGAGTACGCCCCTGCGCGGCCGGAAGAAGAAGGAAAATCAGGAGACGCAGGACGGGGGCGGAGAGCCGGTGGATCGCGAGTCCGACAGCGGCAGTAGCTCGCCTCCTCGGAGCAGGTCCCAGTCCGGTGACGGCAGTTCGTCCCGCTCCAACATCAAGCGCCTGCGTGGGGACGACCTCAACGAGGACCGTCCGAACCGGGACCAGCAGCGTTCCCGTTCGTCGGACGACGACACGCCGGCGTTTCTTCGCAAAATGATGGACTGATCGGACGCTACCGTCGGAGGCCGGATCGCAAACGACGTATTGCACGGCATGACATAGGGGTGTCACCCCATGTGCGTATAATGAGTGGTGTGCATGGCGTCGTGCCGGAGCAGGCGTACGACCTCCGATTCGATACACAAGAGGGCCCTCCAGCCCCACCACGGGCGGCCGTGACGCGGCAGTACGAGCGTCGGTCGACCCTTCCGCGCAGCGCTTGAGCACCGCTGTGCCTGTGGTTCTGCGGGATGTCCGCTTCACGGTAATCGTGGTGCGGGCTCCCACGTCAAAAGCCACGCCTCTCTCTACCTTCGGGTCGAGCGGGGCGTGGCTTTTTGTGTGTCGAATGCGCTTCGCGCCCGGCGCCGTCAGGACGTCGCGGTCCGGGCGGGGGAATACACGGGTTCGGCGGGCGAGAGGGTGAGGGCGGGATGCTCGGTCGACCACGCGTGCCGGATCGTGCGGATCCATGTGCGAGCGATGGCGGGCGAGAGCGTCGGTGCAGCGTGGAGGATGGCGAGGCTGCCCCCGGCTCGCGCCATTCGCTGGAGATCCTGTAGGTCGCTGAGCGACAGAGTGCCCCCGGGCCGAAACGGAAGGTCGACGAATCCCGCGCTCCGACCGGGGAGGGACGCGATGAAGTCCGTCACGGCTGTTGTGCAGATCGGGGTCGAGCGGGTCCAGTTCGGTGAACCCGCATTGTCGGGCTTCCGGAGACCGATGTGAAGGTGGTCCCATCCCATCGTGCCGAGCATGCGTACATCGCGAAGGAGACACGCGGGATCGACCCGGATCAGCGTCTCCACGCGACGACAAACCAGCCGAATGACCGTGTCCGCCTCCCCCGTGGAGTGGGTTCGGGGAAGCGTGATACCTGTCACGCCCGCTTCGATTGCAGATTCGACGTCGAGGGCCGTGCCGGCGTGCAGTCGGCGCAGTTGCACGAAGAGACGGGTGTCAAGGCTGTCGACCCAGTCTGTAAGGCCCGTGGGTTCGCCCTTAGGACCGAGCGAGGCACGCCTGCAGATGACGCCGTCCGCGCCTGCGTCGGCAACGATCTGCGCGACGCGTAGCGACGGAGCATGCGTCAGGATGAGAAGAGACCGGTGACGAGCGTTCATTAAACAGGGCGTCGGGCGAGGAGAGGGCCACCACAGTCCCAATAGACGGTGGGCCGTGGCAGCGTGCGTGCTCCCGTTCGGACCGTGCGAGCACGTCAACGAGACGAAGACGACGTCGCCGCTGAACGCCTGCGTTCGTGCGCCGGTGGCGCATGCGGGGCGCCGGCGTGGATGAACGTCCTCCAGACACGCACCGAGGCCGTTTGCCGAAAGATGTGGGAAGTGGCCCTTCCGAGGGACTTCCCGCCACCGGACCATCGGCTTGACGAGACCGGACTGCTTCCGAGGCGCCGCGTGGATCTTCCGGGCTACATCGACGGAGCGCTCCGGGTCGTCGACCGCGGCCGCCGCCCGCAGTAGCGCAAGGGAAACAGACCCGGTCGGACCCTTCGACATCAACCATTCGTGCTATGCCCATACGTGCACCCGGACGCTGATCCCCAGACTTACCGTGATTCCAAAAGAGCTGTTCAAGAAGATCCGGCGTCTGGAGATTCGCACGAAGGGCGTCGTCGACAATGTCTTCGGCGGCGAGTACCACTCTGCGTTCAAAGGGAGGGGTATCGAGTTCGCTGAGGTCCGTCCCTACCAGGTCGGGGACGACATCCGCAACATCGACTGGAATGTGTCGGCACGGATGGACGACACCTACGTGAAGGTGTACGAGGAGGAGCGCGAGCAGACGGTCATGTTGATGGTCGATATCTCGGGCTCCGAAGATTTCGGGTCGCAGGAAAAACTGAAACGAGACGTCGCTGCGGAGGTGTGCGCCGTGATGGCGTTCAGCGCCGTTCAAAACAATGACAAGGTAGGACTGCTCCTTTTCACGGACGAGGTCGAGAAGTTTGTGCCGCCCAAGAAGGGGCGTCGGCACGTCCTACGGCTGATTCGCGACCTGTACGCAAAGGAGCCGGCGTCTCGCGATACGGACATTGGCGAAGCCCTCCGATACGTCACGCACATCGTCCGTCGCCGGTCGATTCTGATCGTGATCAGCGACTTCCTCGACAAAGGATATGACTCGATGCTGCGAGCCGTTGCCCGCCGTCACGATACGGTCGCGGTCGAACTCGCCGATCCGCGTGAAACGGAACTGCCGGATGTAGGTCTGGTTGACCTGACGGATGCGGAGACCGGGGAGACGGTGACCGTGGACGCCGGAAGCGAGAAGGTCCGACGGGCGTTCCAAGAAGCCGCCGAATCACGGCGTCGTCAGACCGCCGACCTGTTTCGCCGCGCAGGTGTCGGGCACGTCCGCATCGATACCGGTCCCGACTTCATCGAGCCGCTCGTCGCCTTCTTCCGCCGTCGAAACGAGCGCGCGTAGGTCCGCTTCCCGTGGCGCCCCGTTTCGTTTCCCCTCCTATCCCTGATTTCTGTGGGTTTCGTCGCACGCCTCGTTCTCGGATTCGTCCTGCTGGGTGCGGCCATCGGTGCCTCCGACGCAGAGGCCCAGCAGATTCCGGCACGACTGGACGCCTACGTGACGGCAGATAGCGTCGCTGTCGGTCAGCGCTTTACGCTTGTGGTGACGGCGGAGCACGGGTTTGCCGTCAACGTCCGCTTTCCCGAGAACGACGCCGGACCGATGATCTTCGGCGACGTGCAGGTCGTCGCGCCGCGCGAGACCGGGGAACGATATCTCGGGGCGGAGGCACCGGGCACACGCATCGACAGCGCCCGATACACTGTCACGACGTTCGCACTCGACACCGCGCGCGTCCCGACCCTTCCCGTACAGGTCATTACGGCCTCCGGCGACACGATGACCGGTGGAACGCCAGCGGTCGAGGTGCCGGTATATGCGACCGTGGCATCGGATGATACACGGCTGCGCGGTCTTGCCCCATTGGCGACCTTTCCGGAACCTTGGTGGCCCTGGATCCTGCTCGGCGTTGCGCTCGCGTGCCTGGTTGGGGTGCTGCTGTACCTCTGGCGGACACGCCGCGAGGAGGAGGCGCCCCCCGACGGTCCCGAGGAACCGGAGCCCGACACCACAGCCCACGAACAGATCCTGGCTGAACTGCAGGGCCTTGAGCGCGTCGATCTATCGGACCCGGACAAAGCGAAGCCGTTCTACGTCCGGCTCTCGAATAGCCTCCGCCGCTACCTGGGATCGCGTCTCGACATGGCCACGATGGAGCGCACCACCCGCGAGGTGGTGGCAAATCTCGAGCGTCGCACGGACGTTCCGCCCGTTGTCACGAGCCGTGTGCGCGCTGTTCTGGAGCTCGCCGATCTCGTAAAATTCTCCGGCGCCCGGACGAGCGCAGAAGACGGCGACATGGCGCTCCGCGAAACCCGAAACGTCGTGGAGGTCGTGGAATCACGTCACGTGGAGACCGTCTCGTCTTCGCCCGCAGCGGCTCCATCGGCCGGGTCGGAGCGCGAAGAACGGAACGCAACACCGCCCGCCACCGCCGATCACGATCTATCCGACTGACCCCGGCTCGTCTATGCACAGCAACACACTCATCGATCACCTCCGCGGCGCCGACCGCGTGGCCGTACTGACGGGGGCTGGGATCTCCGCCGAGAGCGGCATCCCAACCTTCCGCGACCCGGGCGGCATCTGGGAAAAGTTTGAGCCGCAGGAACTGGCCAATGTGGAGGCGTTTCTGGACAACCCCGAACTCGTGCAGGGTTGGTATCGCCACCGGCGGCAGGTCGTCGAAGACGCGGAGCCCAACGAGGGTCACCGGGCGCTCGTGCGCCTCGAACAACGCGTGGATCTTGTGACGACGATCACCCAGAACGTGGACGACCTGCATAACCGGGCAGGCAGCTCGGAGGTCGTCGAGCTCCACGGCAACATCACCCGAAACTACTGCACCGACTGTGAGCAAGAGATCGACGCTGCCCGCATCGACGCCGCGATCGAAAACGGGCGACCGGCAACGTGTCCGGAATGCGAGGGGCTGGTTCGCCCGGATGTGGTCTGGTTCGGGGAAATGCTTCCCCCCGACGCTATGGATCGTGCGAGCGAGGCGACAACGAACTGTGATGTCTTCCTGAGCGTGGGCACGAGCACCGTCGTGTACCCTGCAGCGCGCCTCCCGATGCTCGCAAAAGAAGCCGGCGCCTACGTCGTCGAGGTCAACCCGGATCGGACCCCGATTTCCGGAAACGTCGACGAGTACCTGGCCGGCCCGGCCGGCGAGGTGCTGCCGGCCATCCTGTCGGCCCTGGATGACGCTGCATAGCCGCGACCTCGTTTAGAAACGAATCATGATCCGGTGGTGAGGCCCGGCGCATCGGTCCTTACCCCATCGGATGGAGAGAACGAAACGGCTCCCCTCATGACCTTCGCACACCCTGACATCCTGTGGTTCTTGCTGCTCGTGCCGCTGGTGGGGGCGTGGCGGTGGTGGAGCGGCCGGACGGCGGCCGGCCTCCAGTACAGCGACATCTTCGCGGCCCGTGCGGCGACGCCATCGTGGCGCGTCCGACTTCGGGCCGTCCCCGATTTGCTAAAGCTTGCGGCTCTGGTTCTCGGTATAATTGCCCTTGCCCGTCCCCAGGAACGCGACGTCGTCCGGACGCAGAGCGCCGAGGGGATCGACATCATGCTCGTGCTCGACACCTCGACGTCGATGCGTGCGGAGGACTTTCGGCCGAATCGGTTCGAGGCAGCCCGCGACGTCGCAGGCGAGTTCATCAAGGGGCGCGCTTCGGACCGCGTCGGGCTCGTCGTCTTTGCGGCCAAGGCGTACACGCAGGCCCCTCTGACGCTGGACTACAATTTTCTTCAGCAGATGCTCGAGGAGGTCCGTGTCGGTGTCATCCAGGACGGCACGGCGATCGGAACGGCCCTGGCAATGGCAGTCAACCGTCTCAAAACAACGGAAGCGGAGAGCAAGGTCGTGATCCTGCTCACCGACGGACAGAATAACCGCGGAGAGATCGACCCGATCACCGCGTCGGAGGTGGCGCAGACCATGGGCGTGCGCGTGTATGCTATCGGCGTGGGTACGAAGGGAACGGCGCCCTTCGTCATCGACCAGCCCTTCGTCGGGCAACAGCGGCAGATGCTCCCGGTGGAGATTGACGAGGACATGCTTCGTACCGTTGCCCGAACGACCGGCGGCCGCTACTTTCGCGCAACGAGTAAGCGGGCGCTCCGCGACATCTACGAGGAGATCGGGCAACTGGAGAAGAGCGAGATCGATGAACGAATCTACACGGACGTAGACGAGCGCTACCCGACCTTCTTGATTCCCGCCCTTGCTCTTCTGCTGGCCGGCTCCCTGCTTCAATCCACTGTCCTCCGGCGGTTTCCATAGACTGCGGCCCACCCGCGTTTCCATGGCCTGCTGCCTGCTGAACCTTCCACGAGAACCGTCTACCCGCCATGTCCTGGCTTCATCCGACGTACCTCTGGTTTCTGACGGGAGGCATCGCTGTGACGTTGCTCGCGGTGTGGGCGGCCTGGCAGCGTCGCCGCACCGCGGAGCGATTCGGGCGCGCCTCGACGGTGCAACAACTCGCCCGCTCGGTTCAGCCGGCGCGGCGCCTTACCCGATCCGTCCTCCTCGTGATGGTCGTCACGCTGGCAGCGGTTGCGCTGGCCGGCCCGCGCCTCGGCACGCGCGTGCAGGAGGTCGAGCGGAAAGGTGTCGATCTGGTCATTGCCCTGGATGTATCGCAATCCATGCTCGCGGAGGACGTGGCGCCCAACCGGCTGGAACGCGCGAAGAACGAGATCAAGTTGCTCGTGGACGAACTTAGCGGCGACCGCGTCGGACTGGTCTTGTTTGCCGGGGACGGTTTCGTGCAATGTCCGCTGACGACGGATTACGACGCGGTCCGCCTGTTTCTCGACGTCGCCGAGCCGTCGCTGATTCCAACGCCCGGGACGAACTTTGAGTCGGCCTTTCGGGCCGCCCGGCAAGCGTTCGATCGAACCCGGCCCGATACGACCGGCAGACAGCCCCGTTCGCGCGCCCTGCTGGTCGTTTCTGACGGAGAAAACCACGAGGGTGACATCGACGACCTGCAGGGGATGGCCGAGGATCGCGGGTGGAAGGTCTTCTCCGCCGGCGTCGGGGAGCGCGATGGGGCGCCGGTACCGGAGATGCAGGATGGACGCAGGATGGGCGTCAAGCGGGGTCCGGACGGCTCGGTCGTGCGGTCCCGGCTCGACGAAACGGCCCTCACCGCGCTGGCGGAGAGCGGCGCCTACTTCCGAATTGCCCGAACGTCGAGCGCGCTTTCGGATCTGACGAGCGCACTTAATCGTTTAGAAAAGAGCTCGTTCGGCGTGGAGCGCTTCGAAGAGTACGATGAGTACTTCCAGTGGCCCCTCGGGCTCGCTCTGATTCTTCTTATGGCCGAGCTTGCTATTCTTGAGCGCCGTAGCACGACGTAGTCGGGTTGTCGCTCGTTCGTCCGTTTTCCAAAGATCCCGCGCCTTCCGTTTATGCCCGTCCTCTGGATTCTCTTGCTGGTGGGACTCCTCGGCGGGGACGCCGAGGACGACGGGCGCCGGGGGAATCTGTTGTACGAACAGGGGGATTACGAAGCGGCTGAATCGGCGTACCGATCGGCCCTGGCGGCGCTGCCGGATTCGACGGGCGCGGTATACGCTGCCCTGCAGAACAATCTCGGCGCCGCGCTCTACCGGCAGAACGAGTTCACCGACGCGCAGGCGGCCTTCACGCGAGCTCACGAAGCGGCGCCGTCGGACGAGGAGCGTGCACGGGCGCTATTCAACGCAGGCAACGCCGCCGCGCGAGACGGTTCGCTGGAGACGGCCATGGACTTCTTCCGACGCACCCTGCTGACGGATCCCTCGTTTCAGGAGGCGCGGGCCAACTATGAGATTATCCACCGTCAACTACAGGAGCGCCGCCCGCAGGGCGGATCGCCGCCGCCCGACGTGGACCCGTCCGCGTTCGCCGAACGGCTGAAGCGGCAAGCCGAAGCCCTCGTGGCCGAGCAGGCGTATGAGCGGGCACTGACGTTGATGGAGAACGGCCTGGAACGTGATTCGACCGTTCGCGCCTACCGCGACTTCATGCAGCGTCTACGAGACGTATCGACAATTGATGATCTCCCGTAGCCTCCCATGATGCAACGGATGTCCACATACAGGCCGATGCTGTCTGCCGTGACGGTGGCATTGCTCGGAGCGTTCCTTCTACTGCCGGGTGCGTCGGCGCAGAGCATCGGTGCGCAGGGTGAGAGCGGACGACAGGCGGGCGATCCCTTCTTTCACGAAGCGGCGCAGTACTACGTCGCAGAACAGAAGCAACCTGCGCTCCAGGCCATTCAGGAGGGGCTGGAGGTAGCCCCCAATCACCCGAAACTGCTCGCGTTGCGCAACAAAATTCGCGAGCAAATGGGCGCGCGCCCGCAACCCGGCGATGAGGGACGAGACGGAGCGGGTCAGGAGGAGGCAGAGTCGTCCGATTCGGGCAAGCCGCAGGCAGGAAAGGGCGCGACCGGACAGCGCCCGCCTCCGTCGTCTCGTGAAGGATCCGGATCCGACGCGCCCGGTGAGGACGGTTCTCCGCAAGATGAGAATCGCGAGCCGGGCGAAGAGAGCGAAGACGGCGCGTCTGAAACGCAGGGAGAGGCGGGATCCCCGTCGCGGGACGGCCCCTCCGGATCCCCCGATGCGGGACAAGGGCGCGGGGACGGAGAGGGCCAAGCGGGGCGGAGCGCCCGGTTGAGTCGCGCACAGGCAGAACGCATTCTGGACGCGCTCGAAAGTCAGGAGAAGCAGTTGCTCCGCGAGGTACAGAAGCGAGAGGCGCGTCCGCGGCGCGTTGAGAAAGACTGGTAGGTTGTTTCGGTTGCGACAGTTAGAGCAACACCCATGAAGACGCCTTTTTCCATCCACCGCTGCGACTCAGGCCGGGGCCGTTTGCCTGCGCGATATGCATGTGCCGTCGCAGCGGCATGGGTGCTGCTGCTAATGGTCGCTGTACCGGTGCACGCGCAGTCGGATGTAGAGGTGGAAGCCTCGACCGACCGTATGGAGGTCGGCACGGAGAGCGTTGTCACGTACAAGATCACCGTCCGCGGCGTCTCGCCGTCGGCCGTGGAAACGCCAGAGCCGCCGCCGACGACCAACTTGGTCCTGAACAATCCTACGCCCGTGACGCGGCGCGACCTGTCGTTTAAGAGCGGCAAAATGGGTCGTGCGATCTCATTCGAATGGCGCTTCCGTCCGATGCGCGTCGGGATCGCAAGACTGCGGGAGACCGATGTCGTGATCGACGGCGAAGCGTATACGACGGGTGAGGTGCGTGTCCGTGTGGTGCCCCAGTCGCAGGCTCCGACGGCATCCGCAGGACCGACCGGTCCGGACCGGCAGAGACCGCAGGATCAAACGCCGGCCCCATTGTCCCTTCGTACGGAAGACCTGTTCATCAACGTCACGGCCAGCACGGATCGTGTCTACCAAAATGAACAGGCCATGATCGAATACCGGCTCTTTTTTCGTCCCGGCATTCAGCTTCGGCATAGCCGTCTGGCCAGCGCGTGGGATGCAAACGGGTTCTGGCGTGAGGAGCTTGATGTCGCGTCTCGGCCCATTCCGGAGAACGACCGCGTGGACGGGGAGATCTACCGCACGATCGTGCTGAAGCGTGTGGCCGTTTTTCCGACGCGGACGGGATCGCTGAACGTGGATCCGCTGCAGATCGAAACCGAGGCATACTCCGCGGATGCATCGCGCCGACGCAACCGGTTTCGGTCGCAGAATCGCTACGAGCCGGTCAAGCTGTCGTCTGAGTCCATCGCTCTGGACGTCCTGGACCTCCCGGATGGCGCGCCACCCTCGTTCAGTGGGGCCGTGGGGAGCTTTTCCCTGGAGGCCCGTGTGGACGCGGACACCGCACGCGTCGGAGGCACCGTTCGCCTCCGCGTAACGGTGAAGGGGAGTGGAAATATCGCGACGCTGCAGCCGCCTGCGCTTGATGTGCCGGCGGCGTTCGACGCCTATGACCCACAGGTCGAAACGGAGATGGATCGAGCCGGGTCGCGGGTCCGCGGTACGAAAACGTTTACCTACATTCTCGTTCCGGGTGAAAACGGTCGATACACGTTGCCGCCGACCACGTTTTCCTACTTCGACCCTGCCTCCGAACGGTACGTCGCCCTCGTCACGGAGCCCATTCCCCTCCAGGTCACCGGGGATGCGGCACCGGCTGCACTCGGCACCACCGGCGCCGGGTTGCCGGTCGGCGACATTGCAGGTCCGATGGCCTCCCCGGACCTTGCGGCCGCGCCCTCCGAGCCGCTCCACCGCCACGTCTGGCCCTACGTGGCGTTTCTCCTTCCCCTTCTCCTCGCCGGCGGCCTGATTGCCGTACGAGGAACCCGGGAGCGATCGGCCCCGCCCGCCCGCGAGACGGCGGATGCCCGGCTTGAGGAGGCCGAATCGCTGATCCGTTCTGAGGAGGCGCCCGAGGCGTACGCCATGTTTGAGCGCGCCGTGCTCGGGTTCATCGGAGATCGAACCGGCGTGTCCGTGGCCGGCTTCTCCCGGGATCGACTGGACGGCTTTCTGGAGGATGCCGGAGCCGACCGCGACCACCGCGACGGTCTGCGGGAACTGCTGGACGCGTGCGATCAGGCGCGCTTCGGTCCCGTCTCCCCGTCCCGGGACGCCATGCAGATCGCGCTCCGGCGAACTCGCACGCTCATCCGATACTTCGACGACCGACTGCCCGACTCTGCGGACCGTTGACGCCTCGCCCGTGACGCATCATCGACCCCGCCCCGCATTCCACCGCCCATGGCCCGCTGCCTGCTCCTTGTACTTGCCACCCTCCTTGCCGTCCCGGCGACCGTCTGGGCTGACCCCGTCCCGGACTCTCTGCAGGAGGTCTGGCGGGATGGAACGGAAGCGTATCGGCAGGGACGGTACGCCCGCGCCGCAGCGGCGTACGAGTCGATCGCGGCGGCCGGCTTCGAGAGCGGGACACTGTATTACAACCTCGGCAACACTCACTACCGCCTGGGCCAGATGGGCCGGGCCATCCGATACTACGAAAAAGCCCGCGGCCTCATGCCGTCGGATGCCCGGGTAGTGCACAACCTGGACATGGCCCGGAGTCGCACCGATGCCTCCGCACAGGGCCGAACGCGCGGCGGCCTGGTACGCGCCGTTCAGGGATGGCCTGTGACAACGCTCTTTCTGGGTGGGCTGGCACTCTGGACGGCCGGATTGCTCTTCTGGGGATGGCGGCGTCGCGTCGAACGCGGTCCGGCGGGAGAGGCACGGGCGTCGGGCACGCTCACGACCGCGGCCCTCGTGATCGCCGTCCTGGGCGGAGCCACGACCGTTCTCGCGCTGGGCGTCGACTACGTGCAGTCCCTCGACCGGCGCGCGGTCGTCCTGGTCGATCGCGTGCCGGTACATGCGGAGCCGGGCGTACCGACCGGAACGCCCCTCGCTCGCACTGACACCACTGCCGTCACCGCGGGATCGGGGGGCGACACGGTACTGGTGGAGGGGACGATCGTCCTGCTACAGTCTGAGCAGGAGGGCTGGAGCCGCATCGAAGACCCGACCGGGCGCGTTGGCTGGGTCCCGTCTCCTGCGCTCGGGGACATTTAACGGTCGCAAACTCCCATGCAAAATTCCCGCTTCTCCCTCGACACTGCCTCCGACGGCCGTTAGATTGAGCGGTCCACGTCCATTGTCCCGCCGCCCCCGAGCTCTATGTCCGTCACCGAACCCCATATCGTCGACCGTACGCGTGCCGCCGGCTGGATCGAAGTCATCTGCGGGTCGATGTTCAGCGGGAAGACGGAAGAGCTGATCCGGCGACTACGGCGCGCACGCATTGCACGTCAGAAAACGGAGGCCTTCAAGCCGGCGATTGAAAACCGCTTCGCGGACGATGAGGTGGTGTCGCACGACGCCACCGCTATTGCCACCACTCCGGTGCACACCGCGTCGCAGATTCTCCTTCTCGCCGAGGACGTCGACGTGGTAGGCATCGACGAGGCACAGTTCTTCGACCCAGAGCTGGTCGAGGTCTGCCAGAAGCTGGCCGCCGAAGGCAAGCGCGTGATCGTGACGGGCCTCGACCAGGACTATCGCGGCCAGCCGTTCGAGCCCATCCCGCAGCTCATGGCCGTGGCCGAGCACGTCACGAAGCTGCACGCGATCTGCGTCGTGTGCGGCGGACCGGCGAACCATTCACAGCGTATCGTCGCTGGTGATGACCGCGTCCTCCTGGGAGCGACGGATGCATACGAGCCGCGATGTCGTAACTGCTTCAAGCCGCATCCCGTGGAGGTCGACCGTGATCACCTCGAGGCACTGGACATGGATGCGCTGGACATCGTCGATGCCGGACGTGCCGACGAGGATGCAGCTGGTCCCGGGGAGACGGTCGCCGAGGAGTCCGAGAGCTGACGCCGCTCCTGCCGGTGGCGGGGGGGCGGCAATCACCGGTTCGCCCCGGCGCCTTAATGTAATCGATCCGTAATCCTACCTCAACACATACCGGCAGTAGCGGTACGGGAAGGTCCAGAAAGTCAATAAACCGGGAGACGGATCGTATTGCCATGATGACGACGCAGCCGCAGAATCCGACGCCCAAGCGTACGCCGGGACCGAAGCGCACCCCTGGACCGGGTCGCCGTCGGAAACCGAAGCGTAAACCCAAGCGGGAGCCGACGCGGCCGAAGCAGCCGCCGAAGGTGCCGAATCCCAGCCGGGAGCCCAGCACCGAACCCTCCCCGTCAACGCCGGGACCGGAGCGCAAGGAGCCGGCCACGCCCGATCCGAAGCGCCGTGAGCCGTCGACGCCGAACCCGAGCCGCGAGCCGGAGCGTTCGCCCGAGAAGCCGAAGAACGACTCGTAGGTTCTGCTCTACCCCTGTTTCACCGAAATCGGGGATTGATGGGAATTAAAGACCGGGGCCGCCCTCGCTGTTGACTCCCCGTGGGGGCGTCCGGTATATTATTCGTATCCATTGTTTGCAAGCGTGCGGCGGCGCCACAGGCGGCGCAATCCGTCCGCTGATGTCCCGTTCTCCATCCGGCAGCCCCGTCGTTCATGGCCGATTCGCAGCGATACCTCGTTACCGCCCGAAAGTACCGTCCGAAGCTGTTCCGGGAGGTCGTCGCGCAGGAGCACGTCACCGACACACTGAAAAACGCGCTGCGGCTCGACCGGCTGGCACATGCGTACCTGTTCAGCGGGCCGCGTGGTGTGGGCAAGACAACCTCCGCCCGCATCCTGGCCAAAGCAATCAACTGCGAAACGCCGCGGTCCGAGCGGGAGGACGAGGCCGAGCCGTGCTGTGAATGCGACTCGTGCCTGTCCTTCGAAGACGGACGCAGCATGAATGTCTTCGAGATGGATGCCGCGTCCAACAACAAGGTGGACGACATCCGCGAGCTTCGCGAAACGGTCCGGATCCCACCCCAGGGGTCGACCAAGAAGGTCTACATCCTGGACGAAGTGCACATGCTGTCGACGGCCGCGTTTAACGCGCTGCTGAAGACGCTAGAGGAACCGCCGCCCCATGCGCTTTTCATTTTCGCGACCACGGAGCCGCACAAGGTGCTCCCGACCATCCTGTCGCGGTGCCAGCGGTTCGACTTTCGCCGCATCCCCGTGCCGAACATGGTGGAGCACCTCCGGACGATCTGCGAGGAGGAGGACATCGACGCGGACGAAGAGTCGCTCATGTTGCTGGCGCGGAAGGGGGACGGCGCGCTCCGGGATGCCCTATCAGCCTTTGACCAGGCCATCTCGCTGTGCGGCACGACGATCGAATACGGCGAGCTGACGCAGGCGCTCGGCGTTGTCGACCAGGACCTTTTCTTCCAACTGACCGATCACGTCGTCGAACGGTCGACGGCCGGTGTGTTGAAGCTCGTTCACCACGTCGTTCGCAACGGCTACGACCTGAACGAATTTCTGTCCGGGGTCGCCGAGCACATCCGAAACCTGCTGGTGGCGCACTCGCTCGGTACCGACGCGCTGGAAGACGTAGCCGAATCGACCCGCGACCGCTACGCCGAGGACAGTCGGGCGTTTTCCGAGTCCGATCTCCTTCGCCTCCTCATGATTACGGGAGAGGCGGAAGAGGACGTCAAGAACACGTCGCAGCCGCGCCTGAAGCTCGAGATGGCGCTGCTGAAGATGGCGTCGCTGACCCGTTCGGCCGACCTTCGGACCGTGCTCGGGAAGATCGACCGGCTGGAGCGGATGGTGGAGGAGGGTGAGATTCCGGACGATCTGCCGCTGGGGAACGGAGGCGACACGGCACCTCCGGCGGCTGATGCCGGGGATGGCGACGCGGAGGACGACATCCCTGCTGCGACATCGACGACGGATGGAATCTCTTCTGGACCGTCCGGCCGTGCTCCGGGGAGCGATGCCGCGACCGGGTCCGGTGGAGCGGAGACGCGGACCGCGGCCCCTCCGGCCACGGATGCGGCCACGCGCGAGAAGCCGGCACGGGATCATGAGGCGGAAACCGTGGATGAAGCCGCGGATGGCGAGAAGCAGGCCGCGGTCGAAGCGGACGAAGGAACCGAGTCGAAGGACGACGACGCGGATGACACGACCGGCGGCGTGGCGACGGCCGGTGATCCAGCGGACGACGCGGGGGATGGCAGCGGGGGAAGCGGCATCCAGCCGCAGGACCTGTTCGGCACGCCGGCGATCCAGGGCAAAAAGAAGTCCTCCGACGACGACGGCAGGCCTGAGAATCAAGCGAGCGCATTGACAGGCGATGCGGCACCGGCAGGCGACACCGGCGTGCCGGAGGCGCGTCCGAGTGGCCATTCCGACGCCAGGGAGGACGGGATCATGCGGGAGCTCAAGGAGGTGTGGCCCGACCTGATCAAGAAGGTGAAAGCGGATCGGATCAGCGTCGGCACGCAGCTCGGTCCCACGAAACCGGTAGGCTTTGACAACGGAATCGCTGAGATCGGCGTACCGGACAACCTGACGCGCGAACGCCTTCGCGACAAACAACGGTATCTGCTGAACGCGCTGCTGGATTCCTGGGAGCTCGACGTTGAGTCGCTCCGCTTCGTCGTCCGGGAGCCGGAGGAGAACGAGGAGCAAGACGGAGCGGCCGAGGAGAAAATGCCGCTGGACCCGCACGAAATGCTCACCCAGCTCCGGGAGCGATACCCGAGCGTGGACACGCTGGTCAACGAGTTCGGCGCCGAGCCGGCATACTGAGCAACGGGTGGTCCTGGTAAAGCTGCGCCCAAGGATCTGTGCGCCGCGCCGCCCGGCGACGACGTCGCGACGCGGACACACAGCATTCTTCCGAACCTGACGGATCGGTCGCGAAACTGGTTCGTTGTATGGGTGCTTTACCGATCTCATCGAATACACAGGCGCAAGGTCCGGTCCCTCGGTCAGCGAGCGCCGTGCTTTTTCACGAAACACCGTGTTTTAGATATGGCCAACGGAGGCATGAACATGCAGAACATGATGGGCAAGATCATGGAGATGCAGCAGAAGATGAATGCTGCGCAGGAAGAGCTTGCCGAGAAAGAGGTGACGGCGGAAGCCGGCGGCGGAATGGTGAAGGTGACCGCCAACGGAGCCCAGAAGATCACCGCCATCGAGATTGACCCGGAAGCCATCGATCCGGACGACATCGAACTGCTGGAGGATCTGGTCATCGCAGGCGTGAACAAAGCGCTCGATGAGGCGGATGAGATGAAGCAGAACGAACTGCAGAAGTCGATGGGGGGCATGCTCCCGCCCGGCATGGATCTGAGCCAGCTCGGCCTCTGATTCCCTGTGCGGAATGCGTAGTGGCACATGCGAAAATCGCATTGCTGCGCGGCTTTTCGCATTTCGATCTTCAACCTACGCACGGCAATTATGCAGTTTACCTCAGAGTCGGTCGAAGCCCTGGTGGAGCAGTTCACCAAGCTACCGACGATCGGGCGGAAAACGGCGCAGCGGCTGGCGAACTTCGTCCTGAAGATGCCGCGCGAGGAGGTGGAGGAAATCGCCCGCGCGCTGATTGCCGTCAAGGATCAGGTGCAGCGGTGCTCCACCTGTTTTGTCGTCGCCGACCACGATCCCTGTCCGATCTGCTCCTCGGAAAAGCGCGACCGATCGACGATCTGTGTCGTCGAAGAGTCGAGCGATCTCCTCGCCATCGAACGCACCGGCGAATATCGGGGCTTGTACCACGTCCTCGGCGGGGTGATCTCCCCGCTTGATGGCGTCGGGCCGGATGACCTCCGGATTCGCGAACTGGCGAGGCGCGTCGATCCGAGCTTTGCCGACAGCGAGGCGGCGAACGCGTCGGCTGCAGATGCCCGGGAGGCGGCAGAGTCCGGCGAGGCCGGACCGCCCGAGGTGGGCGAAGAGCCCCACGCCGGGGACGGTGCCCCCTCGCCCGACGGTGCCGACGAAGAGGCGGAGGTGCAGGAGGTGATCCTGGCGGTAAACCCGAACGTGGAAGGCGACACCACAGCGTACTACATCTCGCAGCTTCTTGAGCCGATGGGTGTGCCGGTCACGCGCATCGCCCGCGGGCTCCCGATCGGAGGGGACCTCGAGTACGCCGATGAGGCGACGCTCTCCCGCGCGCTGGAGGGCCGCGGCTCCGTCTGAGTGACGCGCCACGAATGGATACATAGACACAACACGACGTCACGGAACGTGGCATGCCGTTCGCGCCGGTAGTTATCGGTCAGCGCACGGTCACAGCGCGTTTCCCGTTCGACGATTGATCCCCAAGTCGCATTCCCCCATGAAAATTTCCGTCATCGGCGCAGGTACCATTGGGGCGGCCATCGCCCGCGAGTTGTGTGCCCGCGCGGACGAGGTTGACCAGGTGCAGGTCTGCGACACCCGGTCCCGCGCGCTGCAGGCGCTCCACGACACGGTCGAAAGCCGGGTGCTCCGCTCCTTTCAGGTGGATGCGCGCGACACGAACGTGCTGTCGCAGATCCTTCGCGGGAGTGATTGCGTCATCAGCTGCGTACCGCCGGAGCTAAACCCCGGCATCGCGCGGCTCTGCCTGAATGCCGGGGTGA
The DNA here is from genome assembly GCF_051155795.1 of Longibacter sp. Lineage (NCBI taxonomy): Bacteria > Pseudomonadati > Rhodothermota > Rhodothermia > Rhodothermales > Salisaetaceae > Longibacter > Longibacter sp. Next base: position 28,646 of record NZ_DAXETW010000082.1, on the reverse strand, counting down.
ACTTTTGCGACCTGGGTGGAAATGATTCGATCGTCCAGAAAGAACTCGCCCTGGACGAAGAAGCACGAGAGAAATCGGTGTGGATCGTGCCGAACTGCGGTCTGGCGCCGGGGCTCATCAACGTGATGTGCATGCGGGGCATCGAGCAGTTCGACACCCCGATCGCAGCGTATCTTCGGGTCGGGGATGTGCCGCTGGAGCCCGAGGAGCCGTTCAACTTTCGGATCTCCTGGTCGGCCGAGCGCATCCTGGACGACTATACCAACCCCGCGCAGCACATTCGCAACGGACGCGTCGTCGAAGTCGACGCGCTGACCGGTACCGAGACGATCGGCTTCGGCGAAGAGCCCTTCCGAGACATGGAGGCCTTCTGCACCCAGGGCGGATTGTCCACGCTCACCGACGCGCTGGAGGGGAAAGTCGAAACGCTGGACCACAAGACGATCCGCTGGCCCGGGCACGCCCACCAGATGCGCTTCGTGATCGGGCTCGGACTTGGCGAGGACCGGAAGATCGGCGTTCGAACCCACCTCACCTATCGCGATGTCCTCGTTCGCCGGATGCGCGACCGGCTGGGGGGCGAGTATGAGGACGCCGTGCTCATGCGCATCGTGCTGCACGGCATCAAGGACGGCCGAGAGCAATCCCTGATCTACGAAATGGTCGAGCGTTACAATAAGGACACGAATCAGACGGCCATGATGCGAGCCACGGCGATCCCGACGGTCGTCGTCGCACGACTTGTATCGGAAAACGAGTACGTCACCGGTGGCGGGGCTGCCGTGCCGGAAAACGTGGTCCCGTACGATGTGTACGCTGAAAAGGTGGCTGAGCGTGGCCTGGACATCCGTGAGGAATGGCACGAAGGCTACGTCAGCGTGTCGGGCAAGCGCTCGCTGCAGGAAGCGTGAGCGTATCGCGCCGGGTTACGACGTTCCGGACGACGTGTGGTCGTGGACGATGCGCCAGGGATCCGACGGGTCGTCCCGGTGAAAGATAAGCGTGAACAGGCCGCCGGGCGCGTCCGCCTCGCGGTCCAGCCGCCAGCGGCCGAAGACCATCGCCCACTGGGAACTCATCACCTCCACATCCACACCGTCGAACGTCAACGTGCCCATGGCTGCGCGATCGGGGTAGCCCGCTCGGTAATTCTCAAGGGTGGTCTGCCAGCCGGTCCGTACCGACCCGCCCGATGCAAAGCGGAGGCTATCCGTTTGCGCGTACCCGTCCATGAACGCCTCCAGATCACCGCGATTCCACGCCTCCTGCTGCGCTTCCAGAATCGATCGCAGCGCCTTGACGTCGGCTTCGACATCGGTTGTTGACGGAGTGCGGCATCCCGAGCAGAGTGCCAGAACAGCGAGCAGTGGAACGAGGCAGGCGATCCGGGAACGCCCGCCACGGGGGCGGAGTAGCGCGAACGGCCACATCATAGTCGATGGGGGTCGGTTGAAGGGTAGTGTCAGGCCTCCTAAGCTACTGCCGCCGGTGCCCACGGGCAACCGGACCGTCAGGCGCGCGAAGTGTCATCGCACAGTCTCGGTTTACGCGCCCACGTACCGCCTTGTGTTGAACGTTCGGCATACTGCTTGAAGCCGTCTTACCTGCGCGTTACCTTTCCCTCCATGTCGTGCCCACTGTTTGGGGGCGGCACCGATTTTCACCTCCCGACGTCTTCCGCTTTTCCCCTCCTGCGTATCGATCCCGTCGCTACCCCTCCTTCAGTTCTGCATTTTGTCCATCTGCAGATGAACCTGCGACCCGGCCCGTACCGTGTCTCAGGCGTCGTCTCCACGAGGTAGCACAGATACGTGTCGTTTTTCTTGGCCCCCCGACTTTTTGCATGGCCTTCCCCCGCCACCGGTACGCATCCGGCGTGGCGCGTTATTCAGTGGATGGTTCTGACGATGGGGCTCGCCGGCCTGGTGCACGTGTGGCCGGAGGCTCCGATCGCGGCCGGCGCGGCCGCTCCGGTCAAGGCGTTCTCTATGAACTCCCCGCGCGTCGTGACCGTGGCTCCGACGCTCTCGGATACCGACAGCGTGGCCGTCGACAGCGTCGCATTGCCGCGGGGGGAAGGCGGCCGGCAGGACACCTCCAGGGCCCGCCAGACCCGCCGTCCCGACCCGCTGATGCCGAATCCGGTCGTCCGTGACCTGCCCGATCAGGTGGCAGATACGGCCCGTGCGCTCGACTCCACATCCGTGGCCCGCGTCGACACCGGCATCGTGCAGCGCTACCTGCGCCCCGACCGCAACCGGCAGGGCGTGCGCTTCGATCGGTCGAGCCCCCTCCTCGGCCCGAAGACCTACAGGGCGGGAGAGACTCAACTCGACTCCACGCGGGAGGAGTACGTCGTTCGCCCGACCACCGACACGTCGGCCGTCCTCCGCGTGGACGCAGACACGTACCGCCGCCGGCGATTCGAGAGCAACAAAACCGACTCCTGGCGCCAGATCGCGAAGCAGCGACAAGGGCAGCGCCGGTCCCGGGGTGGGCTGGGCGTAAACATCGTTGTGCCGGGCGGGCGCGAAAGTCCCTTCTCTACGATTTTCGGGAAGCCGCAGGTCGATCTCCGCGTCAACGGGCAGGCAGATATCAACGCCGGGTTTGACTACCGAAAGAGCGACCGGCAGGTCTCCATTACCGGCGACGCCAGCCAGATCGACCCCAGCTTCAAGCAGGACCTGCGCCTCGGTGTGACGGGAACGATCGGCGACAAGATGCAGATCGACATCGACTGGGACACCAACAATCAGTTCGACTACCAGAATCAGGTCAAGCTGAAGTACACCGGCTACGAAGATGACATCATCCAGAGCATCGAGGCCGGAAACGTTTTTCTCGAAACGCCCTCGAACCTGATCCGGGGCGGGACCAGTCAGTTCGGCATCAAAAGCACGTTCCAGCTCGGCAACTTTAGCCTGACCACGATCGCGAGTCAGCAGGAGGGACAGTCGAGCCGGGAGACGATCTCCGGCGGGTCCGAAACCAGCGAGTTCGGCATTCGGCCGACGGAGTACGACGACAACACCCACTTCTTCCTGAGCTACTTCTTCCGCAACAGCTGGAATGAAGTGCTTTCCGATCCGAACAACATCCGCCTTCTGAACGGTTTTCAGGAAATCACCGAGATCGAGGTCTGGCGGCTCGACATCGACCCGAGCACGGATGAGCCCAACACGAGAAAGGCCGTAGCGGCGGTCGACCTCGGGGAGAGTCCCCGCATCATCACGGAGACACGGGACTTCGAGGACGTCATTTTGCCGGGACGTGAACGGGACCAGTACCCGGAGAGTGAGCTCGAAACGCTTCGGGAAAACGAGCAGGGCACCTCGGTGACAGACTACTTCAAGAATCAGGTGCCGCAGCCGCTCAACGACGAGGACTTCCAGACGGGAACGTTTGTTCGGCTTGAAGAGAACCGCGATTACACGTTCGACCCGAACCTCGGCTACCTGTCGCTCAACCAGCGGCTGCAGGAGCAGGAAGCGCTCGCCGTCGCCTTTAAATTCCGCTCCTCCAACGGTCAGGTTGAGCAGATCGGCGACTTCTCGTCCGACGACGGCGGCGCGGAGGGCGGGCAAAACGACCGGCAGCTCGTCCTCAAGCTGCTCCGCCCGTCCAGCATGCCGGCCCCGACTGCGTCTGCGCGCGTCCCCGCCTGGTATCTGCAGATGCGGAACGTCTACCGGCTGGGTGGACGCGGCTTTACGCCGGACAACTTCCAGCTGGACGTTACCTACAGTCCGCCCGGTCAGAACAGCACCCCGACGGTCCGGGAGATTGATAACTCTCCGCTGCTACGGGTGCTGGGCCTGGACCGGCTGAACGTCGACGGCGCACCGACGCCGGACAACCAGTTCGACTTCATCCCGGGCATCACGATCGACCCCGGGGAAGGACTGCTGTTTTTCCCGTACATCGAGCCGTTCGGCCAGCGCCTCGCCGAGGTGGCGGAAGAGAACGGCAGTCAGAGTGAGGCCGCCCCCTTCATTTTCACGGAGCTCTATGAGAACAAGCGGGAGAACGCGGCCCGGAATGACACCGACAAGGATGCGTTCTCCATCGAAGGCGAGTACCGCGGGTCGTCGCAGGAATTCTTCGACCTGCAGGCGTTTACGGGCATCGTCGAGGGATCGGTGGAGGTCACGTCCGGCGGGACAAAGCTGCAGGAAGGCGTCGATTACGTCGTCGACTACCAGGGCGGAACGGTAACGATCACGGATCAGAGCTACCTTGCGGAAGGGCGAGACATCGAGATCTCGTACGAGAAAAACTCCTTCACCAACCTGCAGCAGAAGACGCTGTTGGGCGCGCGGGCCGATTACGCCCTGCGCGATCAGGTTGCCCTCGGCGCGACGGTGATGCGCCTCAGCGAAAAGTCGCCCGTGGACAAGTACCGGATCGGGGAAGAGCCGATTCAGAACACGATCTGGGGCGTGGACGGATCCTTGAATCTGGAGCCGGGATGGCTCACGCGGGCCGTTGACGCGGTGCCGCTCATCCAGACGCGTGGTGAGAGTTCGATCCAGGTGTCGGGAGAATTCGCTCAGCTGCGTCCGGGGCACACTGAGACCGAGGCGTACCAGCGCACCCGCGACCGCCTGTCGGCCGCCGGGCTCGGCTTTCGACCGGACGAACGGGATGGCATCTCGTACATCGATGACTTTGAGGGTTTTGAAAATACCTTTTCCCTTGCGCAGAACCCGCAGGGCTGGACGCTCAGTTCGCCGCCGGAGGAGGGCGTGACGCCGCTGGGGAGCGCGCCGGGCTCAAAAACGGACTCCCTTGTCACCAACCGGCGCGCGCTCTTCGGCTGGTACCAGCTTAACCAAAATACGCTGGAGGACGTGGCCGGGAAGTCGTCCGTGCGCGGGGAGGAGGGTGCTTTCCGCCTTGTGGACGTGCGAAACGTATTCCCCAACCGGGACCTCACGAACGACGTCGACCCGACGATCCGGACGCTCGACCTTTACTTCAATCCGTTCGAGCGCGGGCCGTACAACTACACTACGGAGCTCGGCAGTTTTGTTGGCACGCCCGAGGAGAACTGGGGCGGCTTTACCCAGCGCTTGCCCGACGGCTACAACGACTTCAGCCTGCAGAATGTCGAGTTTGTCGAGTTTATCTTTCGTCCCTTCCCCGAGGGCGGCGACGCCGGCGCCGACGCCAAGCTGTACCTGAACCTCGGCAACATCTCCGAAGACGTGGTGCCGAACGGCCGGCTCAACAGCGAGGACGGGCTCTCCAGTTCGTTCCGCGAAGAAGACCTCGACATCTGGGGGCGGACGCCGAGCGGGCAGACGAACGAAGCCATCGACGTCTTCGGCAACCGCACGGAGGACCTCGGCCTCGACGGCCTCGCGTCCTACGACGAATCCGCCTACGCCGCTGAGCTGCTCGAACGCAACCAGTTCAGCGACTTCGTCCAGGCGCTCGACAACGTCGACCGGACGGGACTCACCGGGGAGCAGCAGGACTACCTTGACGCGGAGATCGCGCGGGCCCGACTCGATCCCTCCGCCGATGACTACCAGTACTTCGATAACGACGTGTTCTTCCAGGATCCGGAGCTGTTTCCGCGGTCCCTCTATCCGGATGGCGCGACGGTGCAGCAGCGATTCAGCCGGTACTTCTCCAACGGCGAATTGAACGGCTTCGAGACGCAGAACCGGCTCGCCCGCAACGTATCGGTCCGTCGCGGCGTGTCGCAGACGCCGGAGGATGAAGACCTCAACTTCAACCAGAGTATCGACGTCGTCAACGAGTACTACGAGTACGAAATTCCGCTGTCCGAGCAGGTGTTGCAGCAGCAGGCCGACGAGACGGCGACGAACGACTTCGTCGTCAGCGAAATCCGGGACGATGAGACGGGACAGGGGACCGGGTGGTACAAGGTCCGTATCCCCGTTCGCCTGGCCGACGATCCGCCGTCGGACCGCGACGACGTGCGCGAGGTCGGAGACATCGACGGGTTCAACCTGATCGAGTCGATTCGCATGTGGACGAGCGGGCACACGAAACCGATCACGATTCGGTTCGCGACGCTCGAACTGGTCGGTAGCCAGTGGCGCGAGGCGGAGGAGGTCCCGACAGAGGATCAGACCGACGCGGAGGATGGAACGCCGGTCGTGGAGGAGGGCGATGCCGAGGTGCGGGTTGCGAGCGTGAACGACGAGGAGGACGCCAACTACGAGAGCCCGCTGGGGGCCATACTCAGCCGCACGCGCTCCGCACGCGGGACGCAGGCGCGGAGCCGGGAGCAGGCGCTCGTGCTCAGCGTGGACGACCTGGGCGGGCAGACCCTCGGCAAGCAGGAGCAGCGCGGCGTCGTTAAGACGGTGCAGGCGCTCAACCTGCTGAAATACCGCCGTGTGCGCATGTACACGCACCTGCACGGAACGATCTCGAGCATGGCGCCGGCGATCCAGTCGGAGGACGGCCCGGACAATGACGTGCTGGACGAAAATCTGCGCCTGTTCGTCCGGTTCGGTACCAACCAGTCCGACAGCTACTACGAGTACGAGCAGAACCTGATTGCGGACAACATCCCCCGTCCGTCCACGAACGCGCAGCAGCTCTGGCGTGAGGAAAACTCCGTCAACCTCGTTCTTAGCGCGCTGAACCGGTTAAAGGTGGCGAGGGACCAGGCCGCCGTTGCCCCGACGGACGTATACGCCCGGCGCGCAGATGAGCTGTCTGACGAGTACGGAAGCCGACCCGAGTCCCTGATTCCGACGCTCAAGATTCGCGGCACGCCGGCGCTGTCCGGGATCACCACGCTGGTGATCGGGATCCGGCACGTGGGCAACACGACCGACGAGATCGAAAACGTCGAACTCTGGACGAACGAGCTTCGCGTAACCGGCTACGATGAACGTCCCGGCTGGGCCGTCACGTCGAATGCGAGCGTACAGCTTGCCGACGTTGCCGAGGTGAGCGGCAGCTTCGAGAACCGGACCGATGGTTTCGGCAGCCTGTCGAGTACCCTCAACGAGCGGCAGCAGTCCGACCGCCGCATCTGGAATCTGCGATCGAGCTTCAACGTCGACAAGTTGCTGCCGGAACGGCAGGGATGGCAGATCCCTGTTACCGTCGAAGCGGGCGAGGAGCGTCAGACGCCGCGATTCGACCCGATCCGAAACGACGTGCGCGTGGAGGAGATCGTGGAGCAGATCAAGTCCGACGCATCGCTTTCGGAGGAGGAGCGCGAGCAGCAGATCGAGGAGGTGCGGACCCGTGCGGAGACCCTGCAGAAGGACCGCTCCATGACGATGAGCATCCAGAAGCAGGGCTCCGAGTCGTGGGCCCTGCGCAATACGCTGGATGCCCTGAGTCTGAGTGGGTCCTACAGCACGCAGACGGCCCGATCGCCGGAGCAGCTGGTGAACGACCAGTGGTCGTGGAACAGCGACGCCACCTACCAGCTCACGTTCGGCCAGCCGCGGACCATCGCGCCGCTCTGGTTTCTGGACGACGTGCCGCTCCTCGGGCGGCTGGGCGACCTCCAGTTCAACTACGTCCCGCAGTCGACCCGTTTCTCCGCGACGGCGAGCCGCACGTTCCAGTCGATCCGAAACCGGGATCAGCGGACGAACATTCCGGACGACGCCGTCCGGGGCCGTGCGCAGAACCCCTTCCGCGATACGCAGACGTTCAACCACTCGCGCACATTCAACCTTCAGTACAATCCGTTCCAGTTTCTGAACCTGACGTTCGGAACGAATACGAGGGAAACGCTCAACCGTGTGGGTGCCGATGAACGGATCAACCTGTACGACCGGGACGGCGTGCTTCTCACCACCACCGATGACCTCGAGCGCTTTCTCGAGGAGTCCCCCATTTACGACGAGGGCAGCATCGGCGACTCCGTATTCGTCGAGAATCGGCTGGACATGAAGTCGGAGGGAGAGATTCTGTCGGACCTCATCAATGGCCGGTCGAGTGGCCGGACGAGCCAGTATGCGCAGAACTTCACGGCCACATTGCGGCCGAGTCTCCTCGAAGGGGACACCTTCGACTGGATCAACCTGCGCGACATTACTTACAGCGCGTCGTTCAACTGGCAGAATGCGCCGGAGGGGAGCCCGGTCGGAGCGACGGCGTCGAACAGCGCGACCCTCAACACGGGCCTCAGCCTCCAGCCCAATCGGGTCTGGGAGCGGTTCGGGTTCTTCCGCGCAATGAAAGAGGCGCAGCAGAAAGCGCGACAGGAGAAAGAGGCCGCCCGTCGTGAGCGAGAGCGCGAGAAGGCGGAACGGCGAGACGGGGAAGCCGGCGGCGAGGAGGATACCGGCGAAGAACAGCAGGCCGCAGAGAGCGAGCCGTCCGACGGGAATGCCGGAGAGAGGCAACCTGCCGGCGAATCCGAGAACGGTGACCCCGATGCTGATGCCCCGGAAGGGGATGAGGAGGCAGAGGACGAGCCACAGCGGTCGTGGAGCGACCTGCCGCTCCCCGATCCGGTTGGTGTGCTTCGCCGCGTTGCGCTCACATTCCTCGACATCCGGGACATCCGGTTTACCTACCAGAACACCCGATCCGTGCAGACGACGGGCGTCGGCAACGAGACGGAGATCCTGCCGCCCGGCTCAACGGAGCGACCCTCGCTGCCGCAAGTGGACTATGGGCTTCTGGATGCTTTCGCCGGGCAGGGGCCGTCGCTCGGGTACCGCTTTGGCTTGAGCCGCGACATCAACATCGGTCAGCGCGTCCTTGGCACCGACCGGCAGGTCGTGGATGCTTTCACCAACCAGAACAACGTCGGCGCGTCCACGACCCTCACGCCGAGTCAGGCGCTGCAGATCGACCTGGACTGGACGCTGAAGTGGAGCAACTCGCCGAAGACGACCTACACCCGGTTCGACCCGGACGGCCTCCCCGGGACCCAGCCGCCGGAAAACCTTCGCACCCGTGAGGACGGTGTGTCCTACACCTTCTTCCGCAACCAGTCCGGGAGCGGAAGTGCGTCCGTGTGGACATTCGGCTCGTACGACAGCTTTTTCGCGTCGCAGAAGGCCTTGCTGGAGGCCAATGTCCAGAGCCCCTCGACGGGCGCTGATGCAGCCGACGTCGCGCTGACGAATACCAGCGCGACCGAAAGTTTTCGGGAGGCCTACCTGATCGGGAGCGGCACCGCGGCCGGCAACGGCTTCGTCCCCTTTCCCCTGCCGGGATGGAACGTCCGGTACTCAGGAATCGCCGACTGGCCGCTGCTCCGCAGCATCGCACAGAGCGCCACGCTCCGACACGGCTACTCGGGGACCTACACCACCGCCTACAATGCGCTGTCGACGGCTGGCGATACGACCGACTTCGGGATCGCCGGATCGACGCTGTCGTTCCAGCAGCCGGAATTTGAGGCTTCCCGGTCGGAAATCGAGGAGACCTTCCGTCCGTTCATCGGACTGGATATCACCTGGCTCGGTGGCTTTCAGACGACGATCGACTGGAACCGACAAAACCGGGCGTCGCTCAGCACGACAAACCTCTCCGTTGAGGAAAGCCAGGCGAACGAGCTATCGCTGACGGCGACGTGGCGGAAGCGCGGACTCAAGCTCCCGCTCCTACCCGTCGGGCGACTCAACAACCAGATCACGTTCAGTCTCACCGTCAAACGCGCCGTGACGGATCAACGGACCTTCTCGCTCCGCCGCGCGCTCTCGGAGGCAGTCGCCCAGGGCTTTGCATACGGACCGGCGGATGCGACCACGGGAGACAACGTGTCCGTTTCCGAACAGACGACGCTTCTCACCGTCGAGCCCCAGCTTCAGTACCAGTTCAGCCAGCGCGTCAACGGGCAATTTCAGCTTACCTACGAACAACTCGACGGCGACAGCCGCCGGCCGTCGTACACGAACATCGCCGGGAGCTTCAACGTCCGTATCAACATCTCGGAGAACTGATTCAGGCCGGCGTCGGGTACCGCATGGCCGGATGGTCACCCGGTCGCGCGCGTCACGAAGCGAACAAAGGCCGGCCCGGGAAATACCTGTGTCCCGTGTCGTCCGCATCGTCTTGCCCGCTCCGTCATGCCCGCCTCGACCGACCCGTCCTATCGCCAGACCGTGCTGGCCTGCCACCTCGGCCGGGTCGCCTATCCTGAAGCGCGGACGCTCCAGAAGGCGCTTCAGACGCGCCTGGTCGAGGCCAAGCGGTCGGATCCCCCCCAGCCGATCCCGCACGTCCTCCTTCTGGTGGAGCACCCGCACGTCTACACGCTCGGTAAGAGCGGGGACGACGCCAATATGCTGCTGACGGAGGACCGTCTCCGTGAGCTGGGCGCGACGTTTCACCGGATCGAGCGCGGCGGCGACGTGACGTACCACGGGCCCGGCCAGCTCGTTGGATACCCGATCCTGGACCTCGATCGCTTTTTTACGGATCTGGGGCGGTACCTCCGTTCGCTGGAGGACGTCATCATCCGAACCTGCGCGGACTACGGGGTGGACGGCGGGCGCGTCGACGGACGCACGGGCACATGGGTGGGACCGGACGCCGGCGGTCCGGAGCGAAAGATCTGCGCGATGGGCGTGCACTGCAGCCGCTGGGTCACCATGCACGGGTTCGCCTTCAACGTGAACGTGGACCTGGACTTCTTCGGCCACATCGTTCCGTGCGGGATCAGCGACAGGGGGGTGACGTCCCTCGCCCGTGAACTGGGCGGCCCCGTTTCCGACGCGGAGGTGTTGTCGAAGGTAATCGAGCACTTCGCCACCGTGTTCGACGCGGACATCGAGCGGCTGGATGGCAGCATTGCCCGAACGGCGCTCGCGGAACTACTCGGGGACCACGCCGACCTCCCGCGACTCCTTCGGGCCGCGGCGTGAGGCTCGTTGCGGCGAACAGTGGTACGGGTTGAGCGCCGGTGGTACGGGTTGAGCGCCGGGAGACGGGCCGTCGGCCACAGTCGTCCAGACGTTGCCTACGCCCCTTCCTCGACCGTTTGCTCCTCCGTGATTTCCTCCAGGTCGATCGGCGGGTAGTCGTGGTACCAGTCGTGGTGCGGCGACCATTTCTTACAGTCCAGGCACTGCGTTTCTCGCCACACCTTGCCGCACTCCGGACACTGGCCCTGTGTGTCGAAGGTGTTCCACGAGTGTCCACAGGAGCATGACCAGCGCGCGCCGGCGGGCGGCTCCCACTCGCATTTCGGGCAGTAGATTTCCATGGGATAATTCAACAGCGAGGAATGGACGTCAGGGCAGCGACTGTGACCGCACGGGTTGACAACCTCGCACGGAAGCGATACCCTTGGATCGAACCGTCATTTCATGAAGGGTGACCCTATGCCAGCGTTCGACCTTGAGAACTTCGTCCATCGACTGATCGCCGAAACGCTGTTCTACGATGCAGAATACGGGCTCGTAGGCAGTCTGAGTCTGATCGACGTGGAGGCCAGCCGGGAGATGTATATCGCGTCGTTCATGCCCGACGACGGCACCCTCCTAATCGAAGAAGCGACCGAGTGGGAGTCGGACATCGACCTCGAAGACGAGACGGACGTCGCGTACCGCCTCGCGGTGGAAAGCACCGAGTACGGCACGTACGAGATCCCTGAGGTCGCGTCCGGTGCGTTGCTCGCCCTTGCCGAAGAGCATGACCTGCTCCCGAGTTTCACGGTCTTGTTCGAAGACGAGGAGCTCTGAGCGCCGTGGCAAGCACCGACGACTTCGGGCGCGTCGTCGCCCGATGACGCCGCGCCGGTTGGAGCTGCGACGCAGCTATCGGCCTGGTCCAACGTCGGGGTACCGTGTCACGTGCTCGACCAGATGCCCCAGGCCAGAAGCAGCCACCCGGCGATGAAGGCGAGTCCCCCGATCGGAGTGATCGCTCCGAGCCACGGCGTGTCCGTCAGAACCAGCACGTAGAGACTCCCGCTGAAGATGACCATGCCGGCCAGGAAGCAGTATCCGGCGTAGGACACGGCAGACGCGGTGAACTGGGTCGACGCCCACGCCACGATGAAGAGGGCGAGCGCGTGGTACATCTGGTATTTGACGCCCGTCTCGAACGTGTCGAGTCGGTCCGCAGACACGCGGTTCTCCAGCCCGTGGGCACCGAAGGCCCCGGCCATCACGGCGAGACCTGCGGCGAGGGCGCCAATCACGAGAAACAGTCGACTCATCGCACGAAGGGGAGATCGAGTGGCGAAATGGAGGACGCCCGGAGGCTTACGCGTCGGAATCCTTGCTCAGCAGCGACTGCAGGAGCTGGATGTCTCCGGCATCTCCATCCTGCGGAACCGTCTCCGCGTCCGCTTCGCCCCAGAGGCGTTCGATGTTGTAGTGTTCGCGTTTTTCCTTACTGAACACGTGGACGACGACGTCGACATAATCAATCAGCACCCATTGCAGCGACTCCAGGCCCTCTTTCTTGTAAGGGCGCTCGTCGCATTCCTCGCGGATCCGGTCCATGACTCCGTTCGCGATCGCGCGAATCTGGAGGTCGGAGCCGCCGGTGCCGATGACAAAGAAATCTGCCATGCCGCTGACGCCACGCAGGTCGAGCACGGTGATATCGGCCGCCTTTTTCTCGGCCATTGCATCGACCGCCTGGGCGGCGAGCACGTGCCCCGGATTGTCGGGGATGCGGCGTCGGGATGGGGAAGGAGCAGAGGAGGGGGACGTCGTCTGGTTGGGAGAAGCCATACGGTCAGGACATTGGTCCGTGAACTCGTGAGAAGGAGGCGAGTGGATGAGAAAACGTTCGCGGTGAGGCGTTAGGGCGCCGGTTGGCGTTCAGCCTGCCCCTTGAAGGGGCGCAGCGTGCGGTAGTCTTTCCCGAGAATAACGGACGCGTCGAGATAGTAGTCCGTCTGGATGTTCTGCTCGACGCGCTCGTCGGGAATGCTGAGTGCTCGTGCCACCTTGCGGGCCGACTCCATGTCGCCGACCCGGTCGACCACGACGGAGTGCTCCTGCGAGAAGGAGGCGTAGTTGCCGACCTCCACGACATCGAACCCGCGGTCGCGGAGGAAGCGCGTCGTTTGAGCGGCGAGGTGGTCCACGCCGGCCCCGTTGCGCACCTCTACCTGGATGACCGGCCCCACGAGCTCGGTGGCCTGCGCCACCCGGCTTGGGTTGGTGCGCGGCGTCGTCGTTCGCGTCACGAGCGCATAGAGCAGCACCGCTACACCGAGCCCCATGACGAGGAGGACGGTGTTAAGCAGGCCGTTTCGAACGCGGTCGGTCCACAGATTCATGAACAGCGAAGAGTGGTCAGGAACGCCCGGGTGCGAAGAAAAAGCGCGGCACGCCGTCGAGGGCATGCCGCGCCGAATCCCGGAGTCGGGGTCAGGTCGACGCGGCTAGTTGGTGCGCCAGAAAAGGTGGCTCGATGAGTGCGGCGCAAATGCCGACCGGTGTCCGTATGGGCGGTACGCGCCGTAGGGGCTGGCGTACGAACCATACGGGCTCTGCTGGAACTGGAACCGGATCTCCGTATTCTCGGACGGGCGGTACGCCACCTCTGCGTTTCTCAGCATGACGCGGGGAGACTGGTCGCCGTACATGTCGCCCGAGAAGGGCTGCATGACGCCGACATCCACGCGCGCGGCCCACGCGGAGTTAAACTGCCACATCATCGAGTTCGTGTACATGCCCATCGACGCGCTACGGTTGCCGAAGGAGGACATCGACATCTCGTACGTGTGCGACATGCGGAAGTGCTCCGCGTCGAACAGCTTGCTGAAGAAGCTGCTCCCCGTGTCGTAAAGCTGGGTTGGGGACGGCCCGGTCAAGGCCGTTTCTCGAAGCTGGGCCTCCGCCGGCTGGGCCAGGCAGAGCACGGCGACAAGGCAAAGGAGCGAAACCGTGACGCGCATAAGCAACCTCGTGTGTGGCGGGATTCAGAACAGTGAAGCTGGACACCTTGGGTTCAGAACCAATACCCGAGTCTGCTCGATTTGTTCACCACGACGTGCGGAACCGAACGCATCCAGTGCCGGGTCGTACCAGCGGCCGCAAAGCACCGCCCACGAATGCGAATCTGGACACAGTACGTGGTACCTCGCCCTCCGCCGTCCGCCAACTCTAATTCACCCTTCGCCCTTCCTCCTTCGCCATTCGCCCTTCGACATTCCCCATGACCATTCTGGGCCTGGAGACTTCCTGTGATGACACCGCTGCGGCGGTTCTGACCGGGGACGACGTTCGCTCCAACGTGATCTCGTCTCAGCACGACATCCATGCGGAATTCGGCGGCGTGGTGCCCGAACTGGCGTCCCGCGACCACCAGCGACTCATCGTGCCGATCGTGAAGCAGGCGCTCGCGGACGCCGAGTGCACGGCAGACGACCTCGATGCAGTCGCCGTAACGTACGGTCCCGGGTTGCCGGGCTCGCTCATGGTCGGCCTTACCTTCGCTAAGGCATTTGCCCGGGGACGCGACCTCCCGCTCGTGGGGGTAAACCATCTGGAGGGACATCTTTACTCGGTGGATCTGAGCACGCCGGCCCCGCCGCGCCCCTTTCTCTGCCTCATCGTGTCCGGCGGGCATACCCAGCTCGTCCGGGTCGACGCGGACTTCCGTCACGAGATTCTGGGGCAAACGCGCGACGACGCGGCCGGCGAAGCATTCGACAAGGTCGCTCAGTTGCTCGACCTCGGCTATCCGGGTGGCCCGGCCATCGATCGGCTGGCCCGGAACGGTGATGCCACCTTTCACGACTTCCCGCGCACCCGTCTGGCCGATAACGACTTTTCCTTCAGTGGGCTCAAGACGTCCGTCCTGTACTACCTCCGCGATCTCGGCGAGGAGAAGGACGCCTTCCTGCGCGACCACCGGGCGGATCTCTGTGCCAGCTTCCAGCATGCGGTCGTGGATGTTCTTGTCGGTGCCGTGCGAGATGCAGCCCGCGACACCGGCGTGAAGGACGTCGCGGTCGTCGGTGGCGTATCGGCAAATTCGGCCCTACGATCGGCCGTCAGGGCCGCGGGGGAGGCCAACGGCTTCGACGTGTACATGCCGGAGATGGCCTACTGCATGGACAACGCGGCCATGATCGCACGGGCGGGAGCGATGCGCCTCCAGGCCGGACATGCCGCCGGGCCCCTGCTCGACATTGAGCCGCGCCTCGGTCTGGCCACTGCCACCGGATAAGGTCCGTTTGCCGTCGGCAGGATCAGGCGCTGGGAGCGAGGTTCCGGCACGCTTTTCGAGCCGACTTCAACGGCGCCGGTATGCACTTCGCGATCCGGTGGATAGGTTACACCGTCCCAGTGCGGGCTCTTTTCTTTTCCTCCTGATCGATCCTACTGCATGACCTGGTTGGAAGCCATCATCCTCGGCCTCATACAGGGCCTGACCGAGTTTCTCCCCGTGTCCTCGTCCGGGCACCTCGTCCTGGGTCAGTATCTGCTGGGCCTTGACGCCTCCGAGGCCAGCGATGTCACGTTCGAGGTGTTCGTTCACTTCGGAACCGTGCTCAGCATCCTCACGGTTTACGGGCGGGACGTGATTGATCTGGTCAAGGAAGCCGCCGGCGCGGTTACGCAGCCTGCGAGCATCGTCGAACGGTACGAGGAACGGGCCACCTTCCGCCTCGGAATCTACATCCTGATTACGATGATCCCGACGGGCGCGGTCTACATCCTGTTCAAGGAAGAGCTGGAACAAGCGTTCGGGGATCCGAAGCTCGTCTGCGGGATGCTGATCGTCACAGGGGTTCTTTTACTGCTTACCCTGCTGCGGCCCAATCCGGACGGCCCCCTGACCCCGGTCAAAGCGTTCGTCGTCGGTATTGCCCAGTCGGCGGCGATGATTCCAGGGATCTCCCGCTCCGGGTCCACCATCTGCACCGCGCTCTACCAAAACGTCAAGCCGGAGCAGGCCGCTAACTTCTCCTTCCTGATGCTCCTCCCCGTCGTGCTGGGCGCGACCCTGCTGAAGAGCATCGAACTGATCGAACTCGGACCGACGGTCGCCTGGGTTCCGCTGATCCTCGGCACGATCGTCGCCTACGCATCGGGCGTCGTGGCGATCAAGCTGATGCTGGACTTCGTCCGCCGCGGTAACCTGCAGTATTTTGCGTACTACTGCTTCCTCGTCGGCGGCATCGGGCTGTGGTACCTGTAGGCGTCACTCACTTTCCACGTAGACACCGTCCACATAGGCCCGGCTCGCGTCCTGGTCGCGGACGTATTTGCGGAAGGTCCCGACGTCCGTTTCGCCGGTCTTGAGGGAGTCCCCGTGCACCTCGTACGAGAACGTGTTCTGCGGCGCCTCAATGGAGAAATACACTTCGTAGCGGGTCAGCAAGAGGTCGCCGGGATTACGGGCCCGGTACTCGATCTCCACGAACACGCTGTCGGGCCCGGACCCATCGCGGTTGATGCGGTCGTTGAACCACGAGGTGACCTCGGCGGTGAGGGAGTCGTCTTCCCCGCCGAAGCTGTCGGATCGCTGCAGCACGATGGCTGCATCGGACACGTCGCCCTCCTGGACCTGGACGGAGACGCTTCGCTCGCGGTAGCCGTCCTTCGTGACGCTGACGCTGTAGCTGCCGGTTTCAACGTTGGTGAACTCGAACATCCCGTCTTCGTCGGTCAGGACGGACTGCGTCGGCGGGCTGGTCGTCACGTTCGCGCCTTCAACCGGCGCATTCGATTCGGCATCAAGCACATCCCCGCGGATCGCCCCCTGTTTCTGCGGGCCGAGCGTCTGGTCGTCGCAGCCGATGAGTGGGACGCAGATCATCAACAGCAGGATGCCGGCAAGACGGGCCGAGGTTTGGGTCGGACCGCGATGTGCGGGTTCCGGCGGGACCGCTGGTGTGGACGTCCCTCTGGAACGAGGGGAGACGGGCGATGCAGCCGTGGCGGTGCAGTTCATCCGGAGACGAGAAACCATTTCGGAAGCAGATTCATGAGGAAAACCGGCGATCGGTGACGCGGTATGGCGACCCGTGCCATGGAACTTCCCGGGATTCGCCTGATTGCCTGATCACCGGTGAAACTGCCTACGCGGTTCACCGTGCGGCGCTGGCGATCCTAACGGCTCTCACCCAGAGAGAGCCTGCACGTCAGTGCCGCGTTTTTTTTGGTCGAGTCGGGCGAGACCGTGTCGATCGGGCCGCTCCCGATTTCGGCGTGTACGCTCGTAGGGGACGTCTCCCGCTTGGTGCCGGGGGCGACCGGAGGTCAGCGAGCTGTCCACGTCCGCCGGGCCGTTGCCAGCGTCGTGTCGCCGTTCGAAACCGTGAGGGTCGCCGCAACGTGCTGCTCGGCGGCGGCATCGACCTGAACAGTCGACAGCGTGTCGGGCGTTTGAGAGCCGGCCGTAAAGGTGCCGGACTGCTCCGTTGCGGTGCTTCCTCCGGGCGAATGGCGCTCAACACGGAGCGTGTAGCCCAGGCGCCGTGTGTCGCGGGACGAGGCTGCGTAGAGGCCCTGAACGACGAGCCTGTTCTGGCTGTGCTCGAAGGAAATCCGCGCATCGCCGCCGGGTCGATTTGGCGAGGGCGAGCGGTCGAGGTCCGCGTTCGGCAGCACGGCACATAGAACCGGTACGGCGACGACCAGGAGGAGCAGGCGCAGGAGAGGCATCATCCGGGTCGAAGAGAAGGTTCGGGAGGGAAGCACCGGTTACTGTCCGCCGGAATGCCGGATCATCATGCGCATCCCGTTGCCGTTCTGCTGGATGCTGAACGGCATGCTGGTGCGGCCGAGTTCAACCAGCAGGTTGTTGTTGCCTCGCTGAGAGACGGCCCTTGAGCCGGGGCGTCCCAGGTCGTCCCCCTGAAAGCCGAGCAGGTAGCGATTCCCGTTTCCGGCCTGAAGCACGTCGAGGCTGTTGTTGCTCCCGTCGAGGACGATGCCGGCAGCGTTCGATCGTCCGCGTTGTGTGACGGCGGTTTCGTTCAGGTTCCCGCGCTGAAGGATGATGGCGAGGTTCGATGTATTCCTCTGATCGACGGTCGCGGCATTACCGGTGCCATCCTGGCGAATGATGGCTTTCTGGCCCTCCTGGAGGAGCGGGGACGACCCGGTCAGTGTAGACAGGTCCGGTCCCACGCTCTGGAGTTTTCCGAGGATGGTCTGTAGCAGCTGGTCCTGCGGGAGATCGGTTGGCGCGGTGAGCCTCGGCGTCGCCTCCGACGGCGAGACCTGGTCGATCACCGCTTCCGAAGCCTGCGCGCTGCCGCCCGGTTGGCTGCCGTCCTGCGCGATGGCGAGGGGCGGGCCGAGCACGACCAGCAGGATCGCCAGCAGCCCGGCGGTGAACGCCGTGTGTCGCCATTGATAGCGTGATTTACGCGTTCGCGTATCGGTCATAGCAGCCTCGGTGGTCTGTCCTTCCTCTGCGAGAAAGCACGTCGTGAGCGGCTGTGAGGGGAGGAGTCGAACCTCCAGCGTCCCGGGTAACAGCCGGACATTCTACCGTTGAATTACCTCACAGGATACACAGGGACCCACCCGGGCGCGCCGCCACAGAGGGAGGCACGCCGGATGCGTGGATGGTCCCCGTTTTGGGAGAATGGCCGGTTACTTCTGCGTGACGCGGCTCGTGTTGCGCGATCCGTTCTGGGAAATCGCGGAGTGATTGTGACCGTTCAGCTGAATGGTGGCGGCGCTGTTCTGGCGCCCGCCGAACTGGTCGACGGTGAGCCGGTTCGCCGTTCCTTCCTGAATCAGGTACTCAACGCTCTG
The DNA here is from genome assembly GCF_051155795.1 of Longibacter sp. Taxonomy (NCBI): domain Bacteria; kingdom Pseudomonadati; phylum Rhodothermota; class Rhodothermia; order Rhodothermales; family Salisaetaceae; genus Longibacter; species Longibacter sp. The sequence goes on along the minus strand of NZ_DAXETW010000082.1, from coordinate 9,993 downwards.
GCCCCCGAGACCGCGCTGGCTGACGACCGCGCTATTTCGCTCTCCGTCCTGTGCGACAGTGTTCGATCCATTATATGCACCGGAGAGCGTGGTGCCGACCTCATTGCGGGGCCCATTTACCTGAAAGACGGCGAGCAGGTTGCTGCTGCCCTTCTGCAGGATACCGCGGATGGACCCGGTGCCCGTGCCGACCGCGTTGCCGTTGGTCGTTTGAAGGATGACGGCCGTGTTGCCGCCACCGGGCGTCGGTGCTTCGGCGGCTCCCGGCATCGGCGTTGTGACCGGACCCTCCGGCGGGCCGGCCTCACTATCCGGTCCGATCTGTGCGTCGATGTCTACGAGGTTGTTGGCAACACCGGAAAGAAGCGCCCTCTGCTGAATGATGGCGGTGTTTCCGTATCCGTGCTGATCGACGTCGTAGACGTCATTCGCTGTCCCGAACTGGTCGATGTCGATCTTCCCATGATGGCTTTTCGGGGTTGCATCACCGAGGAATCCCTGCTGAGGATTGCTTGCCACCGTGTTGCGGTCGCCGACCTGACGGATGGAGGCGTCATTGCCGGATCCGGCCTGTTCGAACTCGCGCACTTTGTTGCCGTCGCCGTCCTGCGTTACGGTGAACGTGTTGGGGCCGTGGGTGCCGTCTGCCTGTTGTGTGACGTCGACGTCGTTATCGGCACCATCCTGCGTCACCTGCGCGTCGTTCTGCTGACCGACGGCGACGCCAACCGTGAGAAAGAGGGAGAGAGTGATCGTGAGGAGTCTTCGCATGGTCAAGGGTTGATCAGCCTGAAGTTCGCTTCGAGGTGTGTCGGGCACAGGTTGTGCTCCGTGTCCCGTTCATCGGCAAAAGGCAGGGGAGCCCGGTGCGGTTGGACCCGGAACATCCGAATCCGAGCCGCCCGGGGCCACTGCCGAAACGGTGGAAACAAGTTGCTTTCTCACGCTTGCGCCCGTGTCGCAACGGGACGCCGGGTTAGTACTGCGTCACCGTCGCTGTATTGTTGGTACCGCGCTGGACGAGGGACGCCTTATTGCTGGCGGTGCCGCCCATTTGCGTGATGGTACCGGTGTTGTCGGTGCCGTTCTGCAGGACGAATTCAACCACGTCCTGGCCGTCCTGCGAGATGGTGAGCGAGTTGTCTTCGCCGGCCTGGACGAGCGCCTGGTTGCCGCCGAACTGCTCACCGCCTCCGATCAGGGCGTTCGGGCCGAAGTTGGTGACGCCGGCACCGCTGAGGGTCTTCTGGCCACCGACGTTGCGGTTGCCCTCCTGCGTCAGGGTCAACTGGTTGTTGGTGCCCTGCTGGTGAATGCCGCGGTTGCCGGGGGCCAGGTCGTTGCCGACCACGTTGTAGTTGCCGTCCTGGGTGATTTCAGCGAGGTTGCCCTCCTGCATGTCGTTGACCGAATACTGCGTCTCGACGTCTGCAAAGTTGCCCTCGCCATCCTGCTGGATGTAGAGGTCGTTCTGGCTGCCGAGCTGGTCAAAGTCCCAGACGGTGTTTTCTACACCATCCTGATCGACGGTCGCCGTACCGTTGTAGCTGGCGCCGTTGGGTCCGCCACCAGGAATGCCGGCTTGAGCGCCCTGCTCGGGGTTATTGCGGATAACGTTTCGGGTGCCGTCCTGGTCGAGATCGGCTTCGTTCCCCGAGCCAAATTGGGCCACATTGTTAATGTCGTTCGCGGTTCCGTCCTGGTAGACGTCAATGTAGTTCTGGCCTTGCGACCCCTGATGCTCCTGGGTCAACTTGGCGTTGTTGTTCGTCCCCTCCTGGGTGACCTCGGTATCGTTCTGTTGACCGAACGCCGTTCCAACCGTGAAGAGGAGTCCAACGGTGAGAGCGAGTGTCGTGCGAAGTAGGTTTCTCATGGGTTCGCTGTTGTCGATTGCGTTCAATGAGAAGACAAATCGAGAAAGCGCACGCGCATCCCGCACATAGGCGGAATCAACGTCGATGGGGAGCTCCGGGCGTGCGTCCGGAACACGGCAGCGGCCATGAGATTGGGCGAGTAGGTGTACCCACCGTCATGGGTACGCTGCAGGGACGCTTCCGGGATGGATCGACTCACTCGCGTGAGTACGACCCGGAGGCGTCGCTATATGGTGTCGGAATCCGTCGAACCGCATTCCGGGCGCGGTGCCTCTCGCAGCGGATCCGTCCGGTGCACCCCGGTCCGGTTTTGCTGCAATTGCGCCGCACGCCATGATGTGCGATGCGATGGCGCAAAGGCTCCACCCGCGTCTGCCGGCACCGACCGATCGGGCCGGCTCCACAATCGAAATCGTCCTCGGGGGGCGATGCAGAGAGCCTCGTCCATCACACCGGGTAACGTGATGTCGAGCCGGCCGAGGCTCAAACCAGCGTCGGATCCAGTTCGGGATTCACTCTGACAATCCGGATCCGGCGATTGGCTACAGCGGCAGATAATAGCTCAGGCCGACGTCGAGGCGCCAGATGCTGTCGGTGAATCGACCCACCGACGCCCCGTCCAAGTCATCTCGAAGCGAAAAGCGAGCGTCGAGCGCCGTGCTAATTCCCAAGCGGGGCGTAGCCATGTACTCGATACCCGCGGAGGCGCCCGCCGTCGGGAAGAAGGTTTCGCCGGGTTCATACGAGTACGGGTACGTCGACTGTGCGCCCGCCGCGACACGGAGGAAGGGCGAAATCGACGCACGCGGCGTGAAGTAGTACGAGGCACGCGCCTCCGTGCCGATCGTCCCGCGGCGAAGTACGTCTTCGACCGAGACACGGCCGAGGGAGCCCTCAACGCCGACCGTCCAGTGCGGGGAAAGCGTGTACCGCATGGCGAGCGACCCGAACGGCTCGGTCTGCGGGCCGCGATAATCCCCCTGGTATCGCATACCACCCGCAGCAACCTCGATGCCCAGGCCTTCTCGATTGTCGTTCTGGAGGAGCCGGTTGAAGGCATCCCGTCGTTCGGCTCGGGCCACCTCCTGCCGGTAGTCGTCGACGGCCGAGGCGCCCTGCTGGGGATCGGCAAAGCTCCAGGCGCCCGTCTGCGTTCCTTCAAGCACGATGTCACGCGTGGCGGTGTCGATGGCCTCCCTGACCGCCACGAGCGTGGGTTCGTTGTAGCTGAAGCCCGCCTCGGTTTCAAGCAACGCGTCGGTGTCGACATACCGGAAAGCGCCTCCATCGAGCTTCTGCGAAACGATCGTCTTTGTTGTGTTGACGGACGCCAGCACGCGGCCGGTCTTTGTTGAGACGGCCCGAAGGTAGATCGTCACCCGGTCCTCTCGGAATTCCCCCGATCCGCCGATTCCGAAGAGACGAAGCCCGCCTCCAGCGGTGATGACGTTCGTGTCGTACCCCACGATGCCGCCCTCGAGCATCACGCCCGCGTACAGCAGGGGCGGCAACGACTGGTTGCTATTGCCGTGTTGCGCACGAATCGACCGGATGATGTCGCGTTCGTTGAGCAGGTTCGACAGTCCCTTTCGCTCGATCGGGACGAACCAGTTCGACTCCTTCAGGCTGCTAATCAGCACGGACGTGGCGCCCTGCGTGACGGCGGTCGAGAAAGTGGATCCGGCCTCTTTCGCTTTGTACTGACCGGTCTGGTCCCGAAAACGGTAAACGGCGGCTACGATCTGGTCCTTCGGAGGGGGCAGGCGTTCCAGCTCATCTCGTGCGTCGCTCGGTGTGCCGGGGCGCGCAGGCTCCGTTTCGAACGGCTGTACGGTGGAGGCGCACCCGGGGGTGAGGAGTGCCAGCAGGAGAACAGCGATGACAGGTCGGCATCGAGCAGAGATCGGCATAAGGGGGTGGGGCGGCGAGAAAGAAGGAGGTGCCGGCGTCCGCGATGGTCGACGGGTCGATGGGCTAGAAGCGGGGGATGTCGATCGTAGAGGATTCACCGGTGTCCTTATTAAAGACCCGGATGCTAATGCCCCGTGTGCCGGGATTGACCTCCACGGTGAAATTCTGGAAGTCGAAGCGACCTTCCTCCGTCAGGTCGACGCCCTCGAATCGGTCTTCGATGATCTGGCGAGAAAGCTGGTCCAGGACCTGCCGCTGAAGTTGTTGCTCGAAGTTGGCAAGCGGATCGTCCCGAAACGTGCCAAACTGCCCCTCATCCCCGTACGGGTTCTGGTTGTTGGCCGAGTTCAGCATCCACTGGTAGTTCACCGGCGAGCCGCCGAATGCGGGATTCGTGGGTTCGTACGTTAGATCCTGGGCGTGACCCGCCTCCGGAACGGCAAAGCACAGGACGACCCCGAGTACGAAGCCGCCTGCGGCTCGAAATGCGGTTTTTGCCGAGTGCGTCATGGTGATGAAGATGCAGGTGTGGGAGAAGTCAATCGACAATGGTATGCGCGGGATGCGTCGCGGCGCGTGCGTGGCTTAGTACGTATTGCGTGGTTCGTAGCGCTGCTTGAGGTACCGCATGGTCCGCCCGAGGGCGCCGCGCGCCGCCCGGCGAATCATCTGCATGTCGGGTTGCAGGGTTGCGCGGAAGACGGTGGTCCCCTCCACCTCGACGAGCAATCGGGTGCCGAGATTGGGGCGGGGTTGCTCCCGGACGCGCACGGTGACGTTCTTCGCGCCCTCGGGCGCGTTCCAGCCGCTGTAAAAGACGCTGTAGAAATCGCGCCCGATCGTGGTTCGGGTTTCGTCAATGACGAGCCCTCCGATGGATACCCCTTCGTCGGTCGCGTCCCGTGTGTTGAAGGCGACCTCGCGCCGCCACCGAACCTGTGCACCGATCGTTCCTCCCCAGCGGTCGGCGGTCGCGATGGCTGCCGTGTCCAGGCCCGTCGTGTCCGGGGAGATGCGTGTCGTGTCTCCAGCCGGCGTGTTCGCCTGACCCCATACGGCCGATACCGAGATGTATGTGCACAGCACGAGAAGGGCGGATATGCGGACCCGCCCGGGTATGCTGCACCGAGTCCGACTTGCTCCGCGGAAGGTGAAGGGGACGTTCATACCGGAGAGGTACAGGTTGTCGGAGACGCTGCCATGGGGAATCATGCGCTTCTCCTGTCACGTGTCCTCGCGGTTCCGACGCGCTGAGGTGGATTCCTTCGGGTTCGGACGGTTGTCGACCCGATCCGCACCGCGTCGGCTCGACGTCAGGTGGTGTCCGGGCTGTCGGTGTCGCTCCGGCACGAACGGACGCACGTCATCATGAGCGCCGGGGGTTGTTTGCGAACGGCGCGACGTCGGTGTGTTGTAAACGACGGCCGCGACGGACGCAAGGATGAACACGACGGAGAGGATACCGAACGCAAGAGCGATCGGATGAAGGGCGATGTCGAGACGAGGCATGTCGGACGATCTGCCGATCCTGGTCTGTCAGAACGAGAGCGTGCCTGGCGGCGCGACCCGATCAACTTCGCAGCCCGATCAGTCGGCTGGATGCATCCTCATGCGCCTACGAATGGCGAATCCAGCATGACGCCAACAGGCATTCATCGTGACAGACTCAGGATCAGTACATGGGCCGTTAAACCCAAACCGTACTGAATCCCGCCCCGAATCTCGTCCCGGTGTTCAGATCGAAACCAACATCGGGATTACTTTTGACACCGTCGTCCCAACTACGGAATTGGACTCAGCCGAAAGACAATCGGGGACTCATCCTGACGATCACTTAACCATTTGGATTTGCACCCGCTCGGTTCATACCCTGCACAATCTCTCCTAAAGAGGGAGCGCGCACTGTTTCCGGCGTTTCCCGTCACTTCTATTGCCGTCGGAGACCCGCCCGATTCGGTCTCAAGTCCGTCGCAGCGACTCCTACCGACGGCTGCTGAGATTCTGAGTCGCGGGCCCCGCTACATTTTCAGCCACGGCAGGTCGCTCCGCCGCGCACGCATGGACGATGATCGAGCCGTGCAGTACTGTGCGTCGGCGGAAAACGGATAGGGACATCTGCCGAAACGGTGCGTCCCCCCTCGCTCCTTCATTGATTGATTCGCCTATGACTAATCGTGTAGTTGTCATTGGCGACGGTGGCGAGCGAACCCGTGCGCTCGAACAAAAAGTATTCGAGACCTCCGGTTGCACCGTTGCCATAGCAGACGATGTTGCATCGATCGGATCCGTGCTTGACCCTCCACCAGATGCGGTCCTTATCGATGTCGGTGAATTTGACGGTTCCCCGGGGGGCGTATTTCGGGAGATTCAGGAGCGGGTCCCGGATGTACCGATCTGTCTGTCGAACGCGCCCGATGACGTCGAGGCCGCCGTTCGGTTCGTCCGATCGGGAGCGTTTGATTACCTACCGAAAGGCGCCTCGTCGGTATTAGATTGCGCATCCGTTCTCTCTCGGGCGGTTCAGGCTCGCCGTCCCCGCCGTCCCCGATCGGTCGCCCGGAAGACGGGCAACGATAAACTGGTCGGTACGTCGGACGCCATGCAGGAGGTGTTCGACCGCATCGGCACGGCCGCCCAGATCGACATGAACGTGGTCGTGCGGGGCGAGAGTGGCACCGGAAAAGAGTTGGTTGCGAGCACGATCCATGCGCAATCGGGTCGTGACGCGGGAACGATGCGGGTGGTGGATTGCACAACAGTTTCGCCGCGGGATCTGGAGCAGATCCTACTCGAGAGCCGTCCCGGCGCCGAACAAGAGACAGATGCCATGAGCGACCAGCTCGGAGATCGAACCGTCGCGCTCGACGACGTCGGGAAGCTGTCCGTCGACGCGCAGGCCACGCTCACGCGGTGTCTAAAGGAAAAAACTCGGCGTCACGGTTCGTCGTCCCCGGCCGAAGATGCGGAGACCAACATCGCCCGCGTGATCGGCCTCACCCGAAACCGGCTCTGCGATGCTGTTCAGAAGGAGGATTTTCGAAAGGATCTGTATTTCCGTCTTGCACAGTTCCCGATCGACCTGCCTCCACTGCGCGAGCGGGAAGGCGACGTGCTTCAACTCGCCCGGTATTTCCTGGATCGCCACATCGAAAAGTGCCCGTCCCTGGAGAAGGCAACGCTTACGCAGGAGGCGGAAGCGACCCTACAGTCGTATTGCTGGCCGGGGAATGTTCGCGAGCTACTGAATGTTATGGAGCGTGCGGCGTACGCGGCGGCGACGTCGTCCGGCCGGACGACGATCGGTGCAGACGACCTGATGCTTGAGCCGAATGATCCGGTGCATATGCCCGTCCTTCCCGCAGCACCAAAGTCGACCGGCAACACGATGGGGGACGGTGCCATGACGCCAGACGACAGGAAACCCCCTGAGGTCAAGGCGTCGACATCCGGGGCAAGCGGGGAAAATACGACGCCCGAAGGTGTCTCTCTGGGGACGGAGCAACAGCAGATTCTACCCATGGAAGAGCTGAAACGTCGCGCGGTTGAGCGAGCGTACCGGTTGTGCGACGGCGACGTCGACCATGCGGCGGTGGAACTCGACATCGGGCGCTCGACCATGTATCGCATGCTGAAGCGATACGACATCCGGGACGACTGAGCACTCCGGTCGGTATGCGGGCCCCCGCGGACGGACGATTGCCGGCGAAGGCTGTGGGCGTGACACGTCGGCGGGATCGGGCTGTGATGCCTCTAACATCGAATCCGCCGGAGGATGAAGGGCGTTCGACCCACGTCGGGTTTCTTCCCACTGGATACCATGGGTGATTTCTCCATGGTCTCCTTCTCTCAGATACGGAACATGATGAGACTATATATGTGGGCTATTTAAACGCCAACTGAGCACGTCATCTATCAGAGGAATCGTTTGACACGTGATATGCCGAGGTGCAAGCTGTAGGTCAGAGCTCTGCTCGCGCCTTTCGCGTTATCAGCGCTTCACATTCTACGGTTGGCGGAAACTCCCCCTTCGTCAGAATACCGCGCCCTATGCGACCAGAAACCGTTACGAAAGCAAAGACCCTTTCACGAAATCCAATTCACTTCTCCCTGATCGTACTTGCGAGCGCCCTACTCGCGTTCACCACGCTCGCTCCTTCCGTCCATGCCCAGACCTACGTTGACGCATCCGTCGGAGCCGGGTCGGGTGACGGAACGCAAGCCAGCCCGTACGGCGACCTGCAGACGGCGCTGGCCAACACCTCGAGCGGCGAGATTCGCGTCGCCGCCGGAACGTACTATCCTGACGAAGGCCAGGGGCAAACAGATAATGATCGGAGTGCTTCGTTCGATCTCAAAAACGGCGTCACGATCGTCGGAGGCTTCGATGCCTCGGACTGGAACGCCGTCCCTACTCCCGACACTACTCCGACCCTCCTGAGTGGCGACATCACCCAGGACGATGACGCAAGCCCGGTTACCGACCCACAGGCGCAGATTAACGGCGAAAACAGCATCCAGGTCGTGACCGCGGAAAATGTGGATGCCACAGCGACGCTTGAAGGCGTGACCATCACGGCCGGAAACGCAAACGTTCCGGGCAATGGCGGCTTTACGGACGACGGCGGGGGCCTCTTCATCTCCGGCGGAACCGGCCCTACCATTCGGGACGTGACCATCACGGGCAACCGATCCATCGATGACGCTGGCGGGTTGAACGTCAATAGCAGCCAGCCGACGCTCACGAATATTCGCATTTTAAACAATTACGCGGACGGCCCCGGCGGCGGACTGTCGATCGATGGTGGCGGAGCAGCCGTCGAGTTGGTCAACGCCGTGATCGCAGACAATATCGCAGCGACGGAAGGGGGCGCCATCTACGTAAACAGTAACACGGATCTCACGCTCATCAATGCGACACTCGTCCGGAACACCAGCACCGGTAGCGGAGGCGGGATCTTTGTCACCGGATCGGGTACCGCCTCCCCGTCCAACTCGATCTTTTCGGAAAACGTCGGTAGCGGGGCCAGCAACCAGATTCACAACGACGGGACCCTGAGTGGTTCCAGCAACCTGCTGGAAGGGGGTACCGCAGCCGTGACCGGAGCGGGAAGCAATACTCTGTCGGGCACGCTCGACGCCGATCCACAGTTTGCTGATCCGGCGAACAATGACTTCCGCCTGCAGGGACCAGGGTCCGGGGGCGGTGCGTCGGCCGCGATCGATGCCGGCGAGAACGCAGCCCTCGACCTCGACGACGACGGAACCACCGACGTGTCGAGCGACCTCAATGGTAACCCACGTGTGCAGGATGCGACCGGCACCGGAACGCCCACGGTTGACCTTGGCGCCTTCGAATCGGACGGCAGCCCGCTCCCGGTCGAATTGGCGAGCTTCACGGCCCGGCCCAACGGTCAATCGGTCGAACTCGCCTGGTCAACGGTATCGGAGACGGAAAATGCCGGCTTTTACGTTCAGCATCAGGCTCCGGAGCGTTCGGGCTGGACCGACCTTGCCTTCGTCGAAGGTGCTCAAACGACCGATCAGGCCCGGTCGTATCGCTACACTGCCGAGAAGCTGGACTACGGCGTCCACCGCTTCCGTCTCCGGCAAGCCGACCTCGACGGCACCCAAACGTTGAGTTCTCCCATCACGACGGAACTTCGCCTCGACGCGTCGCTTGCGATGCAGGTACCCCCGAACCCGATGCAGGACCAGGCACGAATCAACGTCACCGTGCAGACATCTCAAGCCGTTTCCGTCGCACTCTTCGATGTTCTGGGTCGTAAGGTTCGGACCCTCCATAATGGAGAGCTGGCTGCCAATCGAACACAGGTCCTATCGCTGAATGCAAGCGGGCTCTCGAGCGGAGTGTACTTCGTTCGGATGGTCGGGGAAAGGGGTACTGAGACTCGCCAGGTCGTCGTCGCCCGTTAGTCGGTGCATGTCCATCCTTCTCTCGTCACAGCACGTCGTTTCGTGGACCGGGAGATCGGGGCGCCGACACATCCTTTAGACGTTCACGCCCGGTCATCGAGATCATGTCGGCTTTGGCCGTCCGGTCTTGGGGCCGGGCATTGTCTGTGGACCTGCAATTCCCTCGAAGTAGAAGACGCGAACGAACGCCACTGGTCTGAGAATCGGACGCGGCGTAACATCGCGCCTGGATGATTCGTCCTTTTCGGTGCTACCCGGCAGGAGGGGGGAC
>NZ_DAXETW010000081.1:0-69476 GCF_051155795.1 Longibacter sp. | reverse complement strand
GGATCTGTCTAGATTTTTTCAGGTGCGAGGACCCAGGAACACCGCCTCCTGGCGCGAATGCGATCCCTTCGCGACTCTTTTCCCCTGTAGACGACGCCCCGAACGTTCGTATGCCGGACCGACCCCTGCCGGACCGACCCCCATGGCTGGATCCCGCCGTTTGGACCGACGGGCAGCGGGCGGCAATCACGTCGGATGCTGGCGCCGTGATCCTGCGCGGGGGGCTTCGATCGGGAAAAACGACGGCGCTCATCGCCCGGACGCTTCGCCACGCCCGTTGCGCTGACGCGGAGGACGCTGTCTACATGATTACCAACACGGCGGTCGGGGCGGTCCGGCTTCGCTCGATGGTCGGAGCGACGGACGCAGGTGGCGGCATCGAGGTCCGTACGGTCCACGAACTCGCCACGCAGGTTCTCCGGGCTCTCGATGCGTCGGAAGACTGGACGCTCTCGGATTCGGACACCGACCGGTCCCGCGTACGTCGAATTCTGTCGGACCTCGGCTATCGCGACCTCAGCGACCGCCCGTACGATGTCTGGCGAGAAATCCGGCAGCGGCGGGCCCGCGGGAGCCATCCCCCGGTCCCGTCGTCTTTTCCTCTCACGGACGACGAAGTGACGGAAGTGATGGAAATGTACTGCGCGTCGATGGACCGAACCCGGACGCTCGATCCGCCGGGCCTGTTGCGCCGCGCGACAGACGCGATGGAGGAGAATAAGCGACGGCCGGTGCGGGTACGCCATCTGCTCATTGACGACGCCGAGAACCTGTCGCCCGTTGAGGTGGGCTTTCTCCGGATGCTGGAGGCCGATTCGGTCACGGTCGCCATGAACCCGGATGCATCCGTGATGGCATCGCTCGGCGCAGACCCCTCGGCGGTGGAGGAATGGATGACTGACTGGCCCACAGCGCACGAGGTCGACCTGGCTCGAAAGAAGAGTCGCACGCCCATCCTGGAGGCGGCAGAGCGCGTGCTGACCGACGCGGCCGGCCGTGATACGGGGAAGGGCGACGGGAAGGCAGACGCGATACAGATGTTTACCGCTCCGTCTGCAACGGCCGAGCGGGAGCGCGTGGCCCAGGCGATCCGGGAGGTCATCGACCGCGAGGAGTACGCCCCCGGCGACGTGGCTGTACTCGCGCCGACGGAGTCCCTTCGCGACGAATGTGCCGCGACGCTGCGCGGGAACGATCTTCCGGTCGATGTGCTCGCGTCGCCGTGGCATGGGCAGGCGGCTATTCTCGATATTCTATCGTATCTCGTCGTTCTGCTAAATCCGAATGACAACGCCCACCTGTTTCGTGTCATCAACCGGCCGTCTCGCGGCATCGGTCGAAAAACGAAGGAGCGGATTCGTGCGTACGCGGCCGAGAATAACCTGTCGGCCTGGGACGCGATCGAACGGGCCCGATCCGATGGGGCCTTGACCAGCCGGGCGCGACGCGTCCTCGGCCGGTTTCGCGATCTCGTCGAGCCGCTGATCGGGGAGGCCCGCCGCGCTTCGGCGGAAGAGACGGCCCGGGCCGTGCTTGCCGAGACGGAGCTACTGACGCCGGTCACACGGGGACGGACCCGGGAACAGATCGAGCGGGAGGAGCAGATCGAGCGTTTTCTGCAGACCCTCCCGGATGCAGGTGACATCGAGGCACTGCGCGCATTTCTTGACCGTGTGGCTCTGGGCTACGCACCGGGGCAGCCGACCGGTATCCGGGTGGCCACGATCCGAGCTGCCCGGGACACGACTGTTCCGGTGGTGTTTGTCGTCGGGCTGGAGGAAGGAGAATTGCCGGCGGGCCATGCCGTGCGGCGCGAGTCCCTGCTGGCGGAGGAGCGACGACGGCTCGCGGTGGCCATCTCTCGCGGGACATCGACCACCGTGCTTTCGTGGTCGCAAAGTCGCGGCAGCGGACGGCGCGAAGAGCCGACGTCGCGGTCCCGCTTCTGGAGCAACGTCGGGTCGATTCCGACGTATCGACCCCAGACGGAGGATGCCGAAGATTACCGGACGAGCCTTCGATCGAAACAGGCGTCGTCGACGTCATCCCCCCAGCCGACGGAGGAGGACGCGAACGCGATCCGGCCCGGGCAGCGCGTCCGACACGCAAAGCTCGGGAGCGGCGTCGTGGATCACGTCGAACAGGACGAGAAGCAGCACGTAGCCACGGTGACGTTCGATAAGCGCGGGACGAAGACGCTCAACCTGAAGTACGCCTCACTCACGATCTTGGAAGATGGGGGGTGAGGGGGAGAATGGGAGAGAGGGGGAAGGGGGGAAAGCGCGAAAGGGGGAAAGTGGGAAAGGAGACTTGATGCGTTGTACGGTCCCGGCGGCCCCGGCGGCAGGTGCCGAAACCGTAGGGACTCCGCCTGATGTGATTCGTACAGCAGGGCTTTTTCGGGGTCAGTATTTTGGTTCAAGGTTCCGAGGTTAGCGTTTGGCTATTCGCAATCCAAAACCCCCAATTCCACATCCCCAACGCACCAACGATCCAACGCGATAACGATCCAACGCGATAACGATCCAACGCACCAACGATCCAACGCAAAAACGATCCAACGCGATAACGATCCAACGCAAAAACGATCCAACGAAAAAAATGACCATCTTACTGATTGGCGCGAGTGGGACCATTGGCTCGGCGGTGCATGACGCACTGGCGGGCGACCATGATGTGGTCCGGGTCGGGCGAACGAGCGGGGACATTCGCATGGACATGGAAAGCCCCGAGTCGATTCGCGACATGTACGAGGAGGCGGGGGCCTTCGACGCGGTGGCGTGCGCGGCCGGGAATGCGGCCTTCAACCCGCTGGACGAGTTGAGCGAGGACGACTTCGGCCTCAGCATTCAAAGCAAGCTGATGGGGCAGGTGAACCTTGTCCGCTACGGTCTTCCCCACTTGGGCAATCCCCGGAAAGCGTCATTCACGCTGGTGAGCGGCATTCTGAGTCAGCAGCCGATGCCGGGCAGTGCCGCCATCAGCATGGTCAACGCCGGCCTGGAGGGGTTCGTCCGCGCCGCTGCACTGGATACGCCGGATGGGGTGCGCGTCAATGTCGTGAGCCCGCCCTGGGTGAGCGAGACGCTGGAGGAAATGGGGGAAGATCCGTCCGACGGCGTGCGTGCCGCGGTCGTCGCGAAAGCGTACGTCGACAGCATCACCGGATCAGCAAGCGGCGACGTCTTGGACGCTCGCGACTACGCCTGATTCGTGCGCCCGTCCCCTTGGAGCTCACAGCGACCATGAACGAGCGATTTCATCAGCGCCGGCGTCTCATCGACGAAATGAACCGGCTGGCGGAAACGGTTCTCCCGTCTCGGGCGACCGAAGACCACCGGTACCCCGTCTCGGATGACCACTGCTTCAAGCGGATCGCGTTTGACGCAGCCGCCGGCGGCTTGTGGAGTGCGTCGATCCGCCGGCCGTTCTACCGATACGCCACGGATGAAGAGGTGCGGACCGCCATTCGGATTCTCGAGGAGATGGCCGACGACCCGGAGCGGGCCATTTCCCTCAACCGGGCATCCCTGTCCTATCGACGCACATCGTAATAGCGCCGTCCGGCACCTTCTCACACGACGAGGGTGGACGTTCGAGGGGACGAACACACCCCGGAGGACAGAGAAACGAAAAACGCCCTGCTCCGGGTAGAGGCCGGAACAGGGCGAGGCTACTACACAATGCGTCGCGTCGCTATTCCACGCGAACGCGGCGGTTGCCGATTTTGTAGAGGCCGCTCTTCGCAAGGACCTGGTCGACGTACTGCGCGGGGACGTCGATCATCGTGTGGCCACCCTGAATGTCGATTTTGCCGATCGATCCACCGGGAATGCCGGAGCCTCCGGCGATGCTGCCGACGACCTGTCCCGGTCGCGTGCCGTTCTTTCGGCCGGTATTGAGCTTTAGTCGGACCATGCCATCCTCGTGGGAGTCGCGGACGCGCTCCGCGGACGCCTCCTCCGACTCTGCATGGGAGCGCGAGCGAGCAGCTTTGAGCGCTGCGGCGGCGATGTCGACGGGATTCCGTCCCTCGTTCATCAGTTCGTGGACAATTGCTTTCTCCCGACTCCAGTCGTCGGCGTCCACCCACTCGCCAATCTCCGCGCGAACCTGCGCGTCCCGATGGGCCTGAACATCGGCTTCCGTTGGGAGCTGGTGGGTTGCGATGTCGCGCTTCGTGTATCGCTCGATCTTGCGCAGGCGCTTACGGCGATTGTTGGGAACGAGCGAGATGGCGGTCCCGGATTTCCCGGCACGGCCCGTCCGCCCGACCCGATGGACATACACCTCCGGGTCCGTCGGCAGTTCGTAGTTGAAGACGTGTGAGATGTGGTCGATGTCGAGCCCGCGCGCTGCGACATTGGTGCCGACGAGCACATTGATCTGACCGTTGCGGAAGCGGTTGAGCATCTTCCGTCGTTCGTACTGCTCCATCTCGCCGTTCAGGGCGCCGGCGTCGTGGCCCTGCGCTTGAAGCTGATCGGCAAGGCGAAACGTGTCGGCCCGGGTCCGGGCGAAAACGATGGCGCTGTCGATTGCCTCGGTCTGCAGGAGCCGTACGAGGGCGTCGAGCCGATTCCGCTTCGAAACGAAGTAGGCCCGCTGCTCGATGTTTTCGGCGGTCCGGTTCTTCGCCTTCAGGCGGCAGGTCTCGGGATTGTCGAGGTGCTTCGACGCCAGCCGCTCGAAGCTGCGCGACATGGTGGCGGAGAAGAAGGCCGTTTGCCGATGGTTCGGCGTCGCGGACAGAATCGCCTCAATGTCGTCGATGAAGCCCATGCTGAGCATCTCGTCGGCTTCGTCCAGCACGGCGACCTCGACGCCGCTCAAGTCGATCAGCCCCTTGTTGATCAGGTCAAGAAGTCGTCCCGGCGTGCCGACGACGACGTCCACCCCCTGCTTGATTCGGCCGATCTGCTTGCGGTATGACTGTCCGCCGTAAACGGCGAGAACACTCATGCCGACGTTTGAGCCATAGGACTTGGCGGATTTCGCAACCTGAACGGCGAGCTCGCGGGTGGGGCAGAGGACGAGTCCGCGGATGGTACCGGTGCCGCCCCCGAGGTGGTGGAGCATTGGGAGCGTGAAGGCAGCGGTTTTGCCGGTGCCGGTCTGCGCCTGACCGACGACGTCGCGTCCGGCGAGAAGCGAGGGGATGAGCGCGGCCTGGATGGGCGTCGGCGTATCGTATCCGAGTTCGTTGACCGTCGCGATGAGATGGGAGTTGAGGCCCAGGGAAGCAAAAGACGTAGACATGCAGAGGAAAGTCGTGCAGAAAGAAGGCGGGGCGAGCATCGGGATTCGCGCTCCACACAATCGAAACGCTCCGCGTCTTCGTCCTGCAGGTACAAGCCTCATCATCGTCTTCGGGACGACCGGCTCCAAACGAGTCGGACGACCCAGTTCGCGGCAACAGAGTCATTTACGTCCCTGCGACCGGAAAAGGTGCACCCGGACCGTCTGCTTCGAGTGAATTGGGTGGGGTTTCGTTTAGGGTTCAGGGTTCATCGTTCAGCGTTCAATGTTCAGCGCGGTGCAGAATGCCACCGTCAGACCTCAACAACTGCCCCCAGACGTCTGCGCCTTTCAAAAAACCCACCGCCCGGAGCAATCCAGGCGATGGGAGCATCCGCGTTGAACGTCGAGGTTTAACCTTCGCCCTGCTCTATCCCCACAGGTCCTGCATGCTGTAGGGACTTCCTTCCATGGCGAAGAAGGATCCATCCACGTAGCGGCGCCCGCGGCCGAGACCCGCGATGCGTTCCATGTCTTCATCTGTCAGTTCGACCTGCGTGCTGGCCAGGTTTTCCTTGATCCGGCCCTCATTCACCGATTTCGGGATGACGGCCGTGCCGCGATGCATCGCCCAGCTGATCAGGACCTGCGCGGCTGTGGCGTTGCGGTCGTCGGCAATCTCTGCGATCACCGGGTCGTCCAGCAGAATCGGCTCGTCCTCCGCCTTCATTCCGTCGGGGCGGTCCTTCGAGCCGAGCGGCGAGTAGGCGGTCAAATGGATGTTGTTATTTCGCGCGAAATCGAGCATCTCCGTCTGCTGCAGGTACGGATGCAATTCGATCTGATTCATCTCCGGCGTATGATCCGCCGTCTCCACGAGCGACTGGAGCTTCTGAATGTTGAAGTTCGACACGCCGATGTGCTTGGCCAGGCCGGCGCCAACGAGTTCTTCCATCGCCGCCCATGTCTCGTGTAGCGGGACGTCGTCCGTGCTCAGGAAGTCCTCCGGCCCCTGCGGAATGTCGGTGCCGGGCTTCAGCGCGACCGGCCAGTGCATCAGGTAGAGGTCGATCGAATCCAACTGCAGATCGGTTAGCGTCTCTTCCAGCGCCGGACGGACATCCTCCGGACGGTGGGAGTCGTTCCACAGCTTAGAGGTCACCCACACGTCATCCGCGTCGACCACTCCACTCGCGACGGATTCAGAGAGCGCGCGCCCGACTTCCGGCTCGTTCCCATAGATAGGTGCGCAGTCCACGTGCCGGTAGCCGGCCTCCAGCGCGACCTTGACCGCCTCGTAGACCTCCCCGGGGGCGGATTTCCAGGTTCCGAGGCCGAAGATCGGCATCTCGTCGTTGTCCGCGAACGAAAGAGTCTTCATAGCAGATACAGGGTCGGTGTAGAAGAGGAGCGTCGAGTGGGTCGCGCATCAGGCACGGCCGTCTATCCGTCCTTCGATGATTCTGCCGTGCTGCGTACATCACAATACGACGTGTACGGAAGTGAAAACGTAAGCCGTCGCCAGTTGCTTCGTAACGATGTTCTGAGGGGGCGGGGATTGGATGATCTTTCTGTGATGCAGGACGGACGTTTTCCCGGAAGAGGCCCTCAGACATGTTTACAGACCTGTTTGGCCGATAAACCGTATTATCAAGAGAGGGGGCCGATTATGTCGGTGTCCCATTTCCTTGCGGAAATGCTGGCAGGTACTGTATTGTGCGATGCTGGCGAAGCAGCGGCGATCGGCTTCGTCCTCTTCTTGGTTGTTCGGGAGGCCCGACGATGAATGCGGTTGTAGATCTTGACATTGGCACGCTGATGTTCAGCCTGTCCATGACGATGTGGATGGCGACGGCGCTCATCGGCATGTTCTGGTGGCGACACCGGGAGCAGGTCTCCGGCCTCGGCTGGTGGTCCGTCGCCGCCGCCTCCATGGCGCTGGGGAGCGTGCTGGTTCTGCTTCAGGACCACACGATCGACTTCATCTCGCTGGCTGTCGCGAATACCCTGGTTCATGCCGGAGCAAATGGCGTCGCTCTTGGTCTGCATCGATTCCAGGATCGCCCGATCGGCGTGTGGGGATGGATTTCCGGGGGCGTCTTTGCGGTCACCACGGCGGTGTTCGTCCTTTCGTCGTTGACCGGCCGTCCGGAGTTCGGGATTCGCCTGATGACGTCGACCGCTTGTCTCGCCGTGGCCATGATCTTTACGCTGGCCGGCACGACCTCATCCTTCCGACGGACCCTGCCGGGCGGGCTGCTGACCGCGGCGGCCGTCCTCACGATCGTCGTTGCACCCGTTCGCATCGTCTACATGGCGCTTCATCTGGAAGACCGGCCGCTCGCCGTCATCCAGCAGGATCCCGTGCACAGCCTGTTCGTGCTGGCCTACTTCATGGCGGGGATCGTCGTCGTGTTTGCACTCAGCCTTACCGTGCCGTCCTGGCTCCGACGGCGGGAACGCGAGCTCGCGGGACGAATCGACATGCTGTACCGGGAGATGAGCCACCGCGTGGGTAACAACTTGAACGTCATCCTGAATTACCTGGACATGGCGCAGCAGGAGAGCACGGACGAACACAACCGCTCGGTGCTGGCGCAGAGCCAGAGCATGGTCATGGCGGTGAGCACCGTTCACTCGGCCCTGGGAAGCCGCCGGGACGAAGAAGGCGGCCTCCCGCTTCACGACCACATCGAACTGCTAACGGACCAGATCCTGCGCAGCTTCCGGGAAGCCGACATCGAGCGCGACCTTGACCTCGATCCCGTCTACACTGATGCGCGGACGCTGAAGAACTGCGTGCTCATCGTCAATGAGTTGATAACGAACGCATGCAAGTACGCGTTTCAGGGAGATGGCCAAACAGACGCCCTTCGCGTGTCCCTGTCGGCACGTCCGTACACGCGTGGCAGGCAGGAGGTGGTACTGGAAGTGGCGGACAACGGCCCCGGGCTGTCCTCGCCCTGGGCCGGCGGGGTGGCGGAAGGGACCGGGTTCGGGCAGGCCCTGGTCTCGCACTGCGCCGAGGACATGAACGGCGTCGTCGATGTGAACTCGGACGGGGAGGGGACCCGCGTGCGAGTCACGTGCCGCGTCCCGGATCCCCGCGGCGATGACGCTCCCGAGGCGCCTGAGGCGGTTGCCGGTGCTCCGTGAGCGGATACACCATCCGCGGGCGGTGCCTACCCGGTTCTTCGCGTGCGTACTTCTTCGCGTGCGTACCAATCCGGTGAGGATCCGCGTCGGCGTTTGACGGGCAACGGCGTACAGGATACGCTCTCGTACGCCCTCCGCCCTACGAGCCCGCTGTCATGTCCGACACCACCATCTACTGGGTCTTCGCCATCCTCTTTCTCGGGAGTATGGTCGGGATCGGCGCCTACCAGTTTTTCGGCCTGCGGTCGGTGGACGATCGCGATGAGCGCGCCTTCGACTTCTGGATCGGCGAGGGCGACGTTCCGGGCTGGTGGACGGCTGCGTCCCTCGCGGCCGGGTGGCTCCTTCTGGGCTGGATGACGTGGCAGATGTACCTCTGGTACACCTACGGCGCCGGGGCCATCTGGCTATTTACCGTCCCGTGGATCCTGTGCACCGTCGGGCTGCTCTTCGTCCCCACGCTCTTCCGGAGGTTTCCCGGCGTATCGATTCCTGAAATCCTGCGTTTCCGGTTCGACCGCCTCACGCAGACGCTCCTCGGCCCCGTGCAGAGTTTTGCCTACCTGACATGGCTGGCCGCCGAGATCTACGTTCTGAGCGCCGTACTGTCGCGTCCCCTGGAGGTCGAGGTCATCACGATGGCTGTCATCGTCAGCTGCACGTTCGGCACCTACGTCACGCTCGGCGGATTCCGGTCGGTCCTCCGCACGGACCTCATACAGTTTGGCTGCGCCGCCGTCATGCTGGCCGCGCTCACCGGGTTCGGCATCCAGGAAGCGGTCCGCCGCGCCGGCAGCCTCGCCGCCATCGTGCCGACCATCAACGAGACGCCGCCGATGTACGCCGATCACTTCTGGGACTGGGACTCACCGGGCCTCTCGTACATGATCGCCGCCGTCGTCATCTATACACCCGGGTTCATCACGCTGCAGGGCGCGTGGCAGCGAATCATGGCCACCACCGACGAGAAGGAGGCCGCCACGGGCATGTGGTGGAACGTCGGGTTCAACGTCATTATCGTCGTGCTCATGCCGACGCTGATCGCCGTTGCCGCTCTCGTCATCTTTCCCCCGGTCGGCGGAGAGGTACCGGATGCTGTCGGGAGCTACGGCTACTTCATTTTCTCGTCTATGATCACCGAGCTCTTCGCAAACCCGCTCGTCGCCGGCGCGCTCATCGTTGCGCTCATGGGGATGGCGCTCTCCTCGGTCGACACCTACGTCAACGTGTGCGCCATGAACCTCACGAAGGATGTCCTGGAGCCGCTCGTATTTGAGCGCTACGACGTCAGCGGGACCACGCGCCTGAACGTGGGCAGGGGCGTGACAGCCGGATTCATCGGTCTCGCGTTGCTTTGGGCCTTCGAGTTTCCCGGCCTGTTCGACATGTACTTTCTGTCGAGTGCCCTTCTTTCAGCGACCACTGCAGTGGCTGTGTTCAGTGTGTTCTCGAAAAAAACGACGACCCTTTCCGCCTATCTCGCGATTATCCTCGGAACGGTGGGCACATTCCTGTTTTTCTTCCTGGAAAAATCGGAGCTATTGTTCTGGTTGCCTGGCTGGCTGACCGACTCCGGGCTGGCCTACGGGGTCATCGGCCTGGCGATGGCCGTGACCGGTATCGCGGTCGGCATCGTTTACGGCACGCCGCCGAGTGACCGCGTACTCGCCCGGTACGACGGTGCGTACTTCTCGGGTCGACGCGAAATGTTTGAAATGAACCTCCGCATGAAGGAGGAAGAATCTGGATGACGGACCTTATCTGGTTGCACGGCGAATCCTGGGCACAGGTCGCCCAGGTCGCGGAGGCCGTGACGGCCTCGCCCGGAGACGTGCTGTACGCGCTGGACCTGTTTGGAACGATCGTATTTGCCATATCAGGGGCGCTCGCCGCTGGTCGTCGGCACATGGACGTGTTCGGCGTCGTTGTCATCGCTGCCGTCACCGCCGTGGGAGGGGGAACGACGCGCGACCTTCTCCTCGACCGGCACCCGGTCTTCTGGATCGATGACGGGCTGTACCTGGTCGTCATCGTAGGCGCGGCGCTGGTCACCTTCTTTTACACCCGATACGTCCGTCCGCCCGACAGCGCGCTCCTGTACGCGGACGCATTCGGGCTGGCCGTGTTTGCCGTGGTCGGTGCACGCGTCGCCCTGGATCACGGAGCCGGGCCCGCCATCGTTGTACTGATGGCCGGCATCACGGCAACGGTAGGCGGCATGATCCGCGACGTTTTGTGCGACGAGACGCCGTTGATTCTCCGCCGGGAGATCTACGCCACCGCCGCGTTGGGTGGGGGAGCGCTGTACCTCGGCCTCCAGAGCCTCGGCCTCGGCGCCTGGGGAGCGGCGAGCGCCACCATCGTCGCCGTCACGCTCCTCCGCCTCGCCGCTCTGAAGTGGACGCTGCACCTGCCGTCGTTCCGGATTGGGGATTCGTCCCGATAAGCAGCGACGGTGCAGCAGGTTGTATCCCCTTCCGCAGGAAAGGCTGCAACGCGTCATTGTACGACTGGCAGATTGCCATGTACGGCTCCGAGGCGGACGTCCGTTTCGCTGCAGAAAACGTGCAGGACGCTCTTCAAAATGTGCATAACGTGATCAGGATTGAACGCACATGTTACCTGTCGAGAACGTATCGAGTCCGTCGCACGCAGGGCCTCTTTCCCTGCAACCCGATCGACCGCTAACGATTCGGTGTGTCCACGTTTTCTTCAAATGTCCTAGCACGCTGTGGACCACGTCAAAGACACACTCATTTTTGCCGGCGGTGGCGGTGGAGACGCGCTCGCTGCCCTCATGATTGCCGACACGCTGGGACTGGATCCGAAGCGGACGGCGTTTGCGACGCTCGTCTGGGAGCGAACTCTGTTCGACCCTGAGCCCGGCCCTCGCGCGCCGGAAGACTTTGAAGCGATCGAGGCGGTCGGCGAGCACAACCATCGCATCACGCCCTCCAGCCGCCTGCGCGGGGATCGGACGACCTTCGTCCCGCGGCTCGCCGAGTCGTTCGGCGTGGCCTACTACCTCATGGATGTGACGCGCGGCCCCGAGCGGGTGCGAACGCAGATCACCGAACTGCAGCGTCGCCTTGGCTTCGAGAAGGTGCTCGTCGTGGATGTGGGCGGCGACATCCTCGCACGCGGGCACGAGGAGATGTTGCGGAGCCCGCTCGCGGACGGCCTTGCGCTCGCCGGCACGCACGACCTGGATGCAGATGTCCGCGTGGTGGTTTCGGGGATCGGGCTCGACGGGGAGCTGTCGCCAGAGGACGTGGAGGATGTCCATCGCGACCTGATCGCGGACAATGACACGGTGGAGACGGACGTCATTACGCCGGACACGGCCGCACGATTCGCGTCGGCGTTCCGGTGGCTGCCGTCGGAGGTGTCGGGGTTGACTACGGCAGCAGCGCTGGGGCACCGGGGGATTGCGGAGATCCGGAGCTCCGGTCTCCGCGTTGAACTGTCGGACGAAAGCCGCACCGTACGGTCGTTCACGCACGAGGACGTGTATCGACGGAATGAGATCGCCGAAGCCTTCGGCGGAGCCACCTCTATTCAGGCGTGCGAGACCGTCCTGAATGACTTCGGCCGAACGTCGGAACTGGAGTTCGAGCGGCGTTCCCGAGAACGCCTCCAAGAGTCTGCCTCTGCGCGATCCGACGGCAATCTTCCGATGGAAGACCTCGAGCGCGAACTCCTGGCCTACTCGTCCTCCGTAAACGATGAGGACGTGCAGTACCTCAGCATCCGCCGCATCGCCAAAGTGCTGGATCTGCAGCGGCACGAACTGGAGGCCTTCAAGACCTACCTCGCGCATCAGCACGGCGATCGCTTCCAGCCGCCGATCTGGACGTGCTCGGCCGGCGCGGCGACCGCCATTCCCGACATCGAGGTCGACGCCACGTACGCAGCCTCGGGTACGTAAGGGGTCGAGTGATGTCGGTCTGTATGTGTGCAGGGTCGGGAGGGATACACGTTGGCGATGGATGCGTACGCTCTGCACATGGAATCGCGAACCTTAAACGTTTGTCCTCCTCGTGTCGCTTTATAAGAAGCTTTTCGCGCACAGCCTGGCGCTCGGCGACGAGACGCAGCACCGTCTCTACGGCGACCGGAAGCGGCAGCTCTTTGCCGACCTGGAGGGCACGGTCGTAGAAATCGGGCCCGGGACCGGCGTCAACCTGCCGTATCTCCCTGATCACATCCGGTGGATCGGTCTCGAGCCGAATCGTCACATGCACGATCTGCTGCGCCCTAAACTGCAAGGGCGAGAGATCGACGCGGAACTTCGGACCAACCCGGCGCAGGATACCGGCCTGCCGGATGCGAGCGTCGACGCGGTGATCAGTACGCTCGTGCTGTGCTCCGTGCCCCATCTCGACGAGACGCTCGCCGAGGTTCGGCGCATCCTTCGCCCGGGTGGGCGGCTCTACTTCATCGAGCACGTCGCCGCGGAACCGGGTCGATGGCTACGCTGGCTGCAGTCCGGGATCCGTCCCCTCTGGCAGCCCCTGGCCGACGGCTGCCGGCCCGACCGAGATACCGGGACGGCGCTCGATCAGGCCGGATTTGCCGAGGTCAACGTTGAGCGGTTCGATAGCGGCCTCCCCGTCGTGGCGCCGCACATCATCGGGACCGCGGTACGCTGAACAGGAGGCAGCGACGCTATGCCCGGAGGTCGTCCAGGATGGCGCGCCAGTCTTCCCGCTCGGGAATCCCGGGCTTCCGCTTCCCGAAGAACCTTGCGATCGGCCAGCCGTCGGCATCGTAGAGCTCAAGAGATGTCACCGTGCCGTCGCTGGTTGGCTTCTCGACGACCCACGCCCGGTCGATCATCGTCTCGTTCAGGTGCAGGTTGAAGCCCGGATCCAGTACATTGTACCACGGGCCGGTCTCCTTCAGCTTTTTCACCGGTCCGCTGTGGATCTGCAGGCACCCTTTGTTGCCGACAAAGACCATGATCGGCACCTCGCCGTCGCGAGCCGCCTGAAGCGTGAACCGTAGCGCTTCCGCCGGCACGGGCGTCGTGAAGCGTCCTTCAGCCAATCCGAGCGCCTCCGTTCGACCGATGTCGTAATCGCGCAGGAGCGGGAAGAAGTCGTGCGTGTCTTCGAGCTCTGCCCACGCCTCAAGGAAGTTCTCCGCGTCCGTCTTCGAGACCGTCGAGGCCTCGTCGCTGTCCGCATCCGATTCTGCCGAGACCGTCTGCTCGGGCGACTGGTCGTCGTGCCGGTATTTCTGCACAAGCCCGTCGTACGCCTCGCGGTCGCTCTTGCGCGTGAGGTACACCTTGTGGACGGCGGTCCCGGCGGCGTCGAAGAACTGGAGCGCATGGCGCGTACCGGCCTTCGTCTCTTGCTCGACGGCGAACCCGTAGTGCCAGTGATTAAGGAAGAGGCGGAGGTCGATATCGTCGTCCAAGACGAGGCCGACGTGGCTGTCCTCGGGAAAGTTCGTATTCTGGTAGAGTCCCGTTTTCTCGTGGACGGCTGCATCGTTGCGGGTGAGCGCCATGACCGGGCCGAGGGTTTCAAGCTCGCCCAGAAGGGCGCGCCATGAGCCGCGGAGGCGTGTCACGTGGTCCCCGCATCCGGTGGCCAGAAGCTCGACTTCACTCACACCGAGATCGGCGGCGGCGTTGCGGGCATACGTGTTCGGGTTCTCCTGCCGGTACTCGCGCCACCGGGTGCGCAGGTCGTTGGAAGCATGAACGTCGGAGGTCGAAGGCATGAGGGGAATGTGTGAGAGTGTGAAGGTGTGAGTGTATGAACGTGTGAACGTGTCAACGTGTCAACGTGTGAGCGCATTACATTAACGGACAGACGCATCAACGCATGAACGTATAAGGCTGTATGGGAATGACGGTCATGCCGCTCGGTGTTCTGGGACCTTGGGGATGTCTGTTCCGGCGTAAGGAACGACGAGCGGGCAGTCGTGGCAGGGGTGGGGCTGCACGAGGACGGACACGTCGAAGATGTCTCGGATGAGCGGCGGCGTCAGGACGTCGTCCGGTGGGCCCTGCGCGGCAATAGACCCCTTTCGCATGACGACGACGTGGTCGGCGTACTGGGCCGCCAGGTTGAGGTCGTGGAGCACGGCCAGGACCCCGGCACCTTCTGCGGCAAGGGCCACCGCGATTGAGAGTACGCCGTGCTGGTGGGCGAGGTCGAGGCTCGCGGTCGGCTCGTCGAGCAGGAGGTACCGATGACCGTCGTCAGGCGGGTCCCATACCTGCGCGAGGGCCCGGGCAAGGTGAACCCGCTGCTGCTCGCCCCCGGAAAGCGTAGCGTAATCGCGGTCGGCAAAGTCGGTCATCGCCACCCGGTCGAGCGCGGCGAAGGCGATCTCGAGATCGGACTCCGACTCGGTTGCTCCGCGGACGTGCGGCGTGCGTCCCATCAGGACAACGTCGATGACCGAAAACGAGAACGGAAGGGATACCTTCTGCGGCAGAACGGCCCGGCGGAGTGCCTGTTCGTGAGCGGTAAAGGCAGTCAGCGCCCGGTTATCCATGCGAACGCGACCGGCGGAGGGGACCTGCGTCCCGCTGGCGGTCCGGAGCAGCGTGGTCTTGCCCGCTCCGTTTGGCCCGATGACTACCGTTACGCGCCCGGGCCGCACGCTCGTCGTGACGTCCTCGAGCAGGACGGCCTCGCCGATTCGTACGGTTACATCTCCTACGTCGATCATGGCAGAGGTTCGGTTCGGTGAAAAGAGGTTGGTGCCTGTTCGTTCGGGGGGCGAACCGACCGTCACGGATCACTCGCGACGCGGCTCATCGCCTCGAAGAATTGCTCATAGCACGGGGGAGCGGCCGCGCTGGCGAAGCAGGAGCCAGAGGAAAAAGGGGCCCCCGACGAGTGCGGTCACGATCCCAATCGGAAGTTCTGCCGGGCTCACGACGATGCGTGAGAGCAGGTCGGCACCAACCAGGAGGGTGCCGCCGAGCAACGCCGATCCCGGGAGCAGCATCCGGTGGTCGGGACCGGCGGCGAGCCGGAGCAGGTGCGGCACGACGAGTCCAACGAAACCGATGATCCCGGATACGGCGACGGATGCGCCGACGGCGAGGGCAGCGCCGCCGATGACGACTCGCTTGACCCACTGTGTGTTGATACCGAGGTGCTGTGCCTCCGCCTCGCCGAGGAGCATCGCGTTGAGGGACCGCGCCAGCATGGGGGCGGCGATAACGCAGAGCAGGACACAAGGCCCGACTACGGCCAGAGACGACCACGTCGCCCCGCCGAGGCTTCCGAGGGACCAGAACGTGAGATCGCGAAGCTGATCGTCGTCCGCGATAAAGGTGAGCATGCCGGTTCCTGCGCCGGCCACGGCATTGATCGCGATGCCCGCGAGGAGCATCGTCGCCACCGATGTGCGGCCGTTCGACGTCGCGAGGCGGTAGACCACCACCGTCGCGATCACGCCCCCCGCGAAGGCGGCCAGCGGAAGCAAGACGGCGCTGCTCCACATGGCCGTTGCGCCTGCCGATGCGGCGGGCAGGAGAACGATCGTTGTGACCGCTCCGAGCGCGGCTCCGCTCGACACACCGATCAGTCCGGGGTCGGCCAGCGGATTCCGAAACAGGCCCTGCATCATCGCCCCGCTCACCGACAGGCCGCCGCCGACGATTAATCCGAGGATGACGCGTGGCAGGCGGATGTTCGTCAGAACGAGCGCCTGCCGGGTCTCGAAGCTCCACGGCAGGCTCAGGCCGATCCGGTCCGCCAGGATGGCGAGCACGGCACCGGCCGATATATCGACCGCGCCTGTGCCGAGCGCGAGAATCGCCGTCATGCCGAGCAAAATGCTCAGGCCGGAAAGCCACAGCAGCGTCGTCCGCTGGCGGTGCATCACGGCAACATGCGTGCCTTCTGTTCCAGCGGACGCCTCGCGTCGGACCCATGGGGACGCCCGCCCGGCACCGTCCGCCCCGGTCAAGCGCGGGCCGCTGACCGGACCATCGTCGGTGCCGCGACCGCTTGAAGCCGGATCTGCAGATGGGCTCGGACGGGACGAAACGGATTCGCGTGTTTCCATAGATGCCGAAAGACTCGCCGTGAACGAGGGAGTACCTGCGTCTCGGTAAACAACTATCGGACGCCGGCAGATGAGACGTTCGGGTGGAGCTTCTGTGTGAGCGTCTTTACCGCCTCCCCGAGTCGCGGCCCGAAGCTCAACATGAGCAGGTCGTCCATCGCGACGATCCGGCGATTCTGCCCTGCGGGCGTGAGGGCGATGCCCGGCTCCTCAAGGAGTCCGTCGATCCCGCCGATGCTGTCGAGTCCGCGGTCGAGCATCAGGATCACGTCCGGCTCGGCGGCGGCAACCGATTCGGCGGACATGGGCTTGAACCCCTCAAATCCCGTTACCGCGTTCTCCGCGCCGGCCAGTTCGATCATGGCTTCCGCCGACGTGCCGCGACCCGCCACCTGCATGGTGCCTGCGCCCCGCGCATACACGAACAGCACACGCGGCTCCCGGTCCGAGGAAGCCCGCAGGCGTCGCGCCTGCTCGAGGTCCGCTTCCATCTCGCGGAGTAGACGGTCTGCCGCTTCCTGGCGATCAAGCACGGAAGCAATCGCTCGGATTTTCTCCCGGGCACCGTCCACCGACGACTCCTCCGGGATGACGTAGACGTCGACGCCCGCCGAACGAAGCTGGTTCAGGGTTTCCGGCGGACCGGTTTCCGCCGACGCCAGAACGACCGTCGGCTCCAGCGACAGGACGCCCTCCGCCGGGACGCGCCGAAAATAGCCGACGTCGGGCAGCTTCCGGGCCGCTTCCGGGTACAGGCTGGAGGCGTCTACGCCCACTACGGCATCGCCGGCGCCGAGGGCGTAAACAATCTCCGTCACCGATCCGCCGAGCGATACGATGCGCATGGCGCCCGACTCTCCGTTTGTGCCCGTGGCCGAAGCGGTGTCAGAGTTCTGGGCGGTTAGCGGCGCAGCGGCGCCCGAAAGCGACAGCGCCGCAACAGCCAGACAGGTGATGATACGCGTGAGAAGAGAAGGCATACCGGTCGTAGTTCTCGTCGAAGATGTCAGATGAGAGCGGGGAGAGACCGTTGCGAACCGGACGAATGGGCGTCGCACGGATGCAAGGAGGGCGGCGTCGGCCTCAAGCGTGGCAGCGAGCCCGCCTACTGCAGGCTCGTCCCGTCGGACTGGTAGACGTACTCGAACGTGTAGTAGCGCCCGGGGTGCTGATCCCGGTTCTCCATGGGAATGTCCGGGTTGCCCTGGTAGTAACTCACGATCCGGATTTTGGCAAAGCCGTTTCCGTCGCCCGTGCGGACGATGATCGTGCGGCCGGGAATGGGACGGACGTAGTTATCGCCCCCGGAGTTGTAGGTGTACCAGCCATTGCCGGACCCCGGCGGAACGGCGAACGTGCCCGCGTCCGCGTCGTCGACGATCAGGTCGTCTTCATCGACCATAGCGACCTCCTCAAATCCGAGTTCGGCAACGTATCCGGCGCCGTTGCCGGGGCCGCTCGTCCCGCCGTTGATGAGAATGTTTGTCGACTGCAGTGCGATGTCCCATTCCGTGGAGGTCGAATCATCGACCACGCGGTCTTCGCGGAGACTGTAGAACGTATACTCCCCGGTGCCGACGGGGCCTCGGGGGCCAATGGATGTCGCCGGATCCGCCGGCAGATCCTGCACCGTGATCGGGTCGGTCAGCGTTTCCTGCTCGTCAGACATCGAGTCGGTGCTATCACACCCCGAAATCGTCAGCACGAGCGCGAGGCCCAGAATCAGGGTGGGGAAAGAACGAAGCGTAGAGATTACGGTCTTCATGGTAGGTGGGAAAGTGAAACAGGTGATGCGTGAAGTGAACCTTGAGTGGAGGTGCCGACGATTGGGCATCGGTTAGAACGACAGCTTCAACTCGGCGAACCATTCACGCCCGGATAAATGCGGCGTGTGGATCGCATCGCGGTGGTCGGTGACGTTGTTCACCCCGATCACGACAGCATGATCTTGGAATACGGTTTTGGTAAGCACGGCGGCGAGGGTGCCGTGTGCAGGCGCATATTCGGCATCCGTATCGACGATGCCATTGCCGTTGAGATCGGCAAAGCCGTACCGCCCGCGGTACCGTCCTTGAACGGAGGCGGTGAGGCCGATCGGGTTGATCTCGTATGCGAACTGAACGGTTGCCGTATGCCGGGAGCGCCCGGTCAGGCCGCCGTAGTCGCTTTTCGTGACCCGAACATCCCGTCCGGACGCGTTCCGCCGGTATATCCGTCCGGCTTCAAGGTCCTGAAGGACATCCCGGTCTCGGGCCTGAAGGAACGTGTAGCTGATCGTTGCCCGGAGGGCGGACGTGGGCTGAAGCGTCGTCTGCGCCTCGATGCCGCGGGTGTAGACGGATCCGCGGTTGAAGTAGGTGAAGACCTGCTGCCCGTTGGTTTTCGTCGCGACCGGTTGCGTGTCGATCAGGTTGTCAATCTCGTTGTGAAAGAGATTGACCTCGGCCGAGACGGCGTCGACGGGCTGTACCGTTGCGCCGACGTTGAACGCCAGGGATCGCTCGGCTTCCAGGGCGCCTCCCAGCCCGGATGGCTCGCGGAGGAAGGACTGAATCTGACCGTTCTCCTCGATCTCGGCCAGTTCAGACCGAACATATTCCGCGCCGAGCACGGTGTAGCCAACCCGTGCGTTGGTGAAGTTGAGGTACAGCTGGCGGAAGGCCGGTGCTTTGTATCCGCTGCCGACCGATGCCCGCAGGCGGACGGTGTCCGACAGGCGATAGAGCGAAGACAGGCGCGGGCTGAGACGGGTTGCGTAGTCGGTGTGGATGTCAAGCCGGGCTCCGGGGACCACCGTGAGACGCTTCGTCGGCGTCCATTCGTCCTGGACGAAGACGAAGCCGCCGGATCGGTCGCCGACAACGCGGTCGGCGTCGACCGATTCGTGAATGAAACCGGTGCCGGCGGTCAGCAGGTGCCGGCGTCCGAGCGTGGCGGTCCCCTCCACGTCGGCCTTGGTGAAGAGCTGGTTGTAGCCGCTGTTCTCCAGGGTCGCGTTGGCGTCTGTTCGCTGCAGATTCCGCCGCGTATGGTAGCCGGCTGCGTGCACGGATCCGGTCAGTTTCGTGCCGGGGCGCACCGTATGCGTCACTTGCGGGGTTACGCTCCAGTCCGTCCGCTCGGCAGACTCGTCGAACAGGCCGGTTTTGCCCCGCACTTCGACCCGGCTGTTCTGCTGCTCGTGCGTCGCGCGACCCCGAAGCTGGACGTGCGTCGAGTTGCTCAGGTCGCGGCGGACCGAGGCACGCGCCGTGTAGTCCGAGAAGGATGGGACGGTCGGGGACACGGTCTCGGGGACGAGGTCGTATCCGGCCGATGCGTATCGCTGCAGCGTCATGGACGCCTGCGTGCTTCCGCCGCTCTCCGCATGAACGGCCACATCGGAGGTGCCGTGCGTCCCGTACCGGGTCCGGACCTCACCGCCGAGCTTGGCGTCGGGGGTTTTCGTGATGATGTTGACGACGCCTGCAAGCGCCTCACTGCCGTAGAGCGACGACGAGGGCCCGCGAACCACCTCTACCCGCTCGATGCCCCGGACGGAGATCCGGTCGAGATTCAGCGTTCCCGCGGTTCGCCCGACGACGCGCTGCCCATTCACGAGGACGAGCGTGTAGTCGGCGCCGAGGCCCTGAATCTGCAGACCGGCGCCGTGGTCGTAGTTGAGCGTCAGGCCTGGCTGTACCGCGAGGAGGTCCGATAGACGCGTGGCGCCCTGCCGGTCGATGATCTCCCCCGTGATGACCGAAACGGGGACGGAGAGGTCTTCGGGAGCGGTGTAGGTCTTCGTTGCGGTCACCACGAGTTCATCCATTTCCACCGGTGCGCCCAGGGCCGCCGCGGCGCTCGTGTCGTCAGCCGTCGTATCCGGTGTGGCGGTTTCCCCGGATGACTGCGCCGCCGCCCCGGTGACGGTTGCAGCAAGTAGCATCATGCCGACAGCGAAGGCGAGAACCGAGCGAATCGCACGCATCGTATCCTTATCTGGATTAGGTCTAAATAACTATTACTACGATATCGATCGGGGCGTACCTCGTCAACCGGATGGATGGCCTTTTCTGTGAAATAAAAGTTAAGGACAAGTGCGGGCGCGTTCCGGAACGTGGTCCGATCCGCGTAGAAGATGCCAACGTGGACGTGTCGGGCTTCTCGAATCTATTCCGCCGCAACCCCCACCATCGAAGGTTTCGATCAGGCGAGGAAAGGCACCGGTGCATCCCGCATGGAACCCATCTGCTTCCGCAGACTAAACGCCTCGATTCCCCGCCCGAGCATTGGTGAAGCACGCCGGGCGGCGGCCCCCCAAGGATGTGCATCAGATGAACGAAGCGATATGCAATGGGTACGGTTGTGCTGGGTCCTTTTCTTGGTGCTCACGCTCGTGGGGTGCAGAACGGAGGTCCAGTCTCAGGAAGTGCCGCCACCGCAGCGCCCGGATGTTTCCGATACGACGCCGGTCCAGGAAAACGTCAGCCAGTCGCGTCAGAATGCCATCACGCGCGCTGTATCCGCCGTCTCTCCGGCGGTTGTGAACGTCAACGTGGTCGAGGTCCGGCGCGTCCGCGACCCCATGGCGAGCTTCTACGACGATCCCTTCTTCCGGAATTTCTTTCGCCGTCCCCGCGTTCGTGAGCAGCAGGTCGAAAGTGTGGGTAGCGGGTTCGTCATATCTCCCGACGGCTATATCGTGACGAATGACCATGTTGCTGGCAATGCGACCGAGATCGACGTATACATGCCCGACGGCCGAACCATGCCAGCCGAACTGGTTGGAAGCGACGCAGCGACGGATCTGGCCCTCCTGAAAGTGGAGGCCGACGAGGCGCTACCCTACCTCGCCTTCGACACGACGGCCGCGCCGATCGTCGGGGAATGGGTGATTGCGCTGGGGAATCCGTTCGGCCTGTTCGAGTCGGCGGAGCCGTCGGTCACCGTCGGTGTGGTCAGCGCCACCGACCGAAACCTGCAATCTGGACGGCAAGGACGCCTTTACCGCGACATGATCCAGACGGATGCAGCCATTAATCGTGGAAATTCAGGTGGCCCGCTCGTTAACGCAACCGGGGAGGTGATCGGCGTGAACACGGCGATCTACAGCGAATCCGGCGGGTCGATCGGGATCGGCTTTGCCGTTCCGGCGCAAAAGGCCTCACGAATCATCGACGAGCTTCGGGAAAACGGGAGCGTCGATCGGTCGTATTACACAGGGCTTTATCTGACGACGATAACGCCGCGAATTGCCAACATCCTGGAGATCGACCAGGTCCGCGGTGTGCTCGTACGCGACATTGATCCTGGGTCGCCTGCCGACGACGCCGGCATCAAACCGTACGACGTAATTTTGAGCATTGATGGGGAAATGGTCGACACGCGTGAGGACTACGTGGCCCGTATTTACGATTATCGCCCCGGCGACGAGATCCGCATTCGAATTCGGCGAAACGGCGACGTGCTGACTCTCCCGATGCGCCTCGGTCGCCAGGAGTAGCAGATCCCCCGTCTCGCAGCCCCCTCTTTCCGAACTCCTCCCTCCATGCGTCCTATCCTCCTGCTCCTGGCCGTCACCGTATTTATTGCCGGCTGCACGCCGTCCGGTTGTCGGCGGCAGCAGGAGGAGGGGTTGACGCCGGCCGACTCGACGTCGCGTCAGGTCGCGCAGGAGGCGCCGACCGTCTCGCTTCGCCTCGTCTGGACCACGAGCGGACCGGAGGGTCAGCCGATGTCGTTCCCGCGGAGCGTGCGATTTCTCCCCGGGGGCGATGTCGTGGTGAGCGATGCCGAGCAGGATCTGCTGTACCGATACACCGCGGACGGACGCCACGTGGCAACGCATGACCCGGAAGGACTGGACGTCCCGTACCTGGCGGGAATCCGTGGCGACACGGTTCTCGTGTTCAATGCCGGCGCCAACCGGATCGATGCCCTGGTGGATGGGGAACGGGTCCCGGATGCGTCAACGCCGCTGCAGCGCCCGTCCGAGCAGTCCCTGGCGTACGTCGTAGCGACCGACACCGCCCTGTATGCGAAAGTCGTCGGGACCGATATCGCAAGTACGATCGGCCGCGTGACGCCGTCCGGGCACATGTCGCCGACCATGGAATTGTCCGGTCCCTTCTGGCGGCATGCCGGCTTCCTGCGCATCTGGGACGATCGGCTCGTCAGCCTGACCGGGTATCGGCCGGTTGTGGACCTCTTTTCCCTGCCGGCACCGAGCGCTCCGCCGGACACCCTCGCACTCCTTGGGTTCGACTCGCCGATGCTCGAGCGCAGCTATCGCTTCCTCCAGGGCGACGTGGACAACGCCCCGGTACTGTCGGCCTCGGCGGCTCCCGTGGGCAATCACCTCTACGTCTTGAATCTGCGACCGAGCATCATGCGCGTCGACGTGTACGGCCGCGACGGGCGCCTGCAGCGGATCCTTTCCGGAACCGGAGCACCGCGAGAGGGGAGTCTCTATCCGCGCGACGTGGACGTGCGCGTGTCAGGGGATACGGTGGACGTTGCCGTGGCGCTAACACTGCCCGATCCCGAACTCCGCCTCTACCGGTGGGTCGGCGACGAGCCGGTCGACTCCCTCGACGCCGGCGACAATGTGCAGTAGGATAGACGACCGATCGGTTTCTGACCACCGCATGTTTGATCATTGCGTGTCTGACCACGGCATGTTTGCTCCGCAGGGTGCCGCCTGGAATTGCACGGGGGTCGAGAAGGCGAACCACAGCGCCGATTCACTTGGTCTCATGAGTCCCGACCCACGAACGACCCGGTCCACCGGGGACGGAGGATCCGGGTCGTCTTCGCGGGTCATCCGGCAGATCGCATCGGAAACGGGTCCCGACGCGTGAGTCCCGACTTAGAAGAAGTAGCGGAAGCCAAGTCCGCCGCCGAGATCCCCGTCGGTTTCCGGTACGAGATTGAATCGGGGAGTCAGCTGGGCAAACAATTCAAAGCGTTCCTCCAGCAGCAGATTCAGGCCGATGCGACCGCTGATGCCGAGAACGACTTCATCGTCGTTTACACCTGTATCCTGAAAGCCGATAAACGCGCCCGGCCCGAAGAAAAGCTCGAGTCCGTCCACGTTATCCGCGTTGATGGGACGGCTGAACTGTGCGTGGCCGTTCAGGAAGAAAAAGTCATCGAGGTCCCAGGCCGCGAGGAAGTCGTACGACGGCCCGTTTGCATCATGGAATTTCAATGTCACGCCAGACGGCGAGCCGACCTGCCCGCCGAGGCCCACCGATCCATCCGTGCGCTGAGCGAGCGCATCGGCGGGTCCCAGGGTGGCTCCGACGAGGAGGAAAAGCGCAGCGAAGCAGGCGATGCGGTGATAGATCTTCATCATGTGGATCGAGGTCGGGGAAGAGGACAGAAACGAGTCGTGTGGAAACCGCAGCGTTCGCCGGCACCCGGGCACCCGGATCGGTGACCTGGGAGGAGAGAGCGTGAGTCCGGTGCCGTCAGCAACGCGCCGTGCGCCACGGTATTTGATACGTTCGGACCGTATGAGGGACCGGTGTTGCGGGTCCCTGTAAAGGAAACGAATGCGTAAATGGCGGATGGTGCGTCGCAGAAAGATGGCATCGACGGGGTGGCGTCGGAGGGCGACTGTTGCGTCTCCGTTGCGGGCGAAGGGGGAACAGCGCATTATACCTCGCGTGACACCGGGCGCTAGTACGATGTACCGAAACGAGATGCACTATTCCCCGCTCGTTTCGCCGGTTTTTCCACCTCTGCCGTACGAACTCTCCCGTGTTATGGCACGCCTGTCTCCCGAAGCACCGCCCCCTGACATTTCCACGCTCGGCGAACTGAAAGACTCGGGGTATACGGTTCGACCCGTGAAGGCCGAGATGAGGGCGAATCTGATGAAAAAGCTTCGGTCGGGGGACGACATCTTTCCAGGGATTATCGGGTACGATCGGACGGTCATCCCTCAGATCCAGAACGCGATCCTGGGGAAGCACGATATCATTCTCCTGGGGCTGCGCGGGCAGGCGAAGAGCCGTATCATCCGGATGCTCCCGCGGCTTCTGGACGACTATATTCCCGTTTTGAAGGGCACGCCCCTCAACGAGAATCCCTTCGCGCCCGTCACGAAACAGGGTCGTGCTCTTGTTGAAGAGCATGGACACGACGCCCCCGTCGCGTGGATGCCGCGCTCGGATCGCTACGGCGAAAAGCTCGCGACGCCCGATACAACGATCGCGGACCTGATCGGCGACATCGACCCGATCAAGGCCGCCAACCGACGCCTGACGTACGCCGACGAGGAGGTCATTCACTTCGGCATCATCCCGCGCACGAATCGCGGGCTCTTCGCGATCAACGAGCTGCCCGACCTGCAGCCCCGCATCCAGGTCGGCCTGCTTAACATCATGGAGGAGCAGGACATCCAGATTCGCGGCTTCAACGTGCGGTTTCCGATGGATGTCATGATGGTATTCTCGGCGAATCCGGAGGACTACACGAGCCGGGGCAACCTCATCACGCCGCTGAAGGACCGGATCGACAGCCAGATCATCACGCACTATCCCCGGACGATCGACGTCGGCATCGAGATCACCGAGAAGGAGGCGTGGCAGCATCGGGCGACGGACGGGGAGAAGCCCGACGTCGATGTCTCCGTCCCGCACTACTTTCGAGAAATCATCGAGCAGGTCGCGTTCGAGGCGCGTGATAGCGAGTACATCGATCAGAAGTCCGGCGTGTCCGTCCGCGTGACCCGCGCCGCGCTGGAAGACTTGATCTCAGCGGCCGAGCGGCGTGCCCTGCTAAACCAGGAGGACGAAACGACCGTCCGGATTGGCGACCTCATGCACATCGAACCGGCCATTACCGGGAAAGTCGAACTCGTGTACGAAGGCGAGCAGGAAGGTGCTCAGAACGTGGCGCTAACGCTGATTGGTCGGGCCGTGCGCAGCATCTTTACGCGCTACTTCCCCGACCCGTCGGACAAAGAGTCCGGTCGTCCGGCCTATCGGGACGTTCTGAGCTGGTTTTCCAAAGGCAATGCGATCGACCTCGAGCAGGACCTGTCCTTCACCGACTACGCGCAGCGACTGGATCGCATCGACGGCCTCAAAAGCGTCGTCGACACCCATACGAGTGCAGGAGGACCGGCGGAGACGGCGTCGATGATGGAGTTCGTCCTTGAGGCGCTCCATCAGAATTCGCTGATCGGGAAAGAATTCGACGACGGCTCGCAGTCATACAACGACATCATGGGATCGATGCTCGGAAGCTTCGGCCCTCCAGATGGCAACGATTTCGACGGCGAAGACGACGACCCACTGGACCGGTATCGATGACGCGGAGAGGGGGGAAGGGGTGAAGGTGTGAAAGGGTGAAAACGTGTTTGGCGGATAGCCTTCGGCACTCCAAAGGTACGGACCTCCCGACGGTCGGTCCTCGCGACGCTTTCAACACGGGGCTTGATGTTGCGCACCGTGACGACCGTGTCGGTGAAATAGGGTAACCGTCACGCCTATGAGTACGCATCGAAGGCCGAACGTACTTCTTTGAAATACATCCGCCAAACAGGTTATGAAGGTGTGAAACGGTAAGGGGGCAGATCTGGATATCGGGGATGATGCGTTGGTCCGGGCGGGAACAGGGACATCCAAAGTCCCAAATCCGCAATTCCCAATTCTCAACTCAACCTTCCAACGATCCAACGCCTCAACGCACAGACGCTGTAACGTCCCAGTCATCAAGCGCACGCAGTAATGCCGACAGTTCGGATTCGCAAGGCTACGCCGGATGATGCCGACGTGCTTGTGACGCTGATTCGGCAGCTGGCTGCGTACGAGAACCTGTTGGACGAGGCCCGTCCGGACGCGAGCCGCCTTCGGTCTCAACTGGATGAAGACGCACAGCCGCGGTGTGAGGCGCTGATCGCTGAGACCGTCGAGACGGAGTCCGAACCGGTCGGGTTTGCGCTGTTTTTTGCGAACTACTCGACCTTTCTCACTCGCTTCGGCATCTATCTCGAAGATCTGTTCGTTCGACCGACATTTCGGGGGAAGGGCGTCGGTTTCCGGCTCCTGCGCCGAGTCGCGCGGGTCGCCGCGGCCCGCGGATGTGAGCGGGTCGACTGGGCCGTGCTCGACTGGAATACCCCCGCCATCGACTTCTACCGACAAATCGGAGCCGAACCGCTGGACGAGTGGACAACCATGCGCCTCACCGGCAACGCCATCCAACGCCTCGCCGAGGAAGGAGGAAGGGGTGAAGGGGGTGAACATGGGAAAGGGTGAAGGGGGGAAAGGGTGAAGCGAGAAGGTCCCTATGAACGGTTGTGCACTTCCGCAACCCGGCACCCAGAGCCCGGCACCCAGAACGCGGAACGCAGCACACGGAATCCAGAACCTTGAACGCTGAACATTGAACCAATATCCCGGACGTTGAACCTCACCCCCTCCCACACATCCATCCTCGTCATCATCCCGGCCTTTAACGAGGCGCGGGCGATTCGTCGGGTCATCAACGATGTGCCGGACATGGTAGATGAGATCGTTGTCGTCAACAACGCGTCGACCGACGAAACGGCGGACAATGCGCGTGCTGCCGGGGCAACGGTCGTGCGCGAGCCGAACCAGGGATACGGCTACGCCTGCCTTCGCGGTATCGAGTACGCCCGGGGCAAGCAACCGGACGTGATTGTCTTTCTCGACGGGGATTACAGCGATCATCCGGACGAGATGACGCGGCTCCTCGGACCCATCCTGGACGATGAAGCGGACTTCGTCGTCGGGTCCCGCATCCGCGGCGATGCCGAACCGGGAGCGATGCGTCCCCAGGCCCGAATCGGAAATCGCCTCGCCTGCGCACTGATGCGATGGATCTGGGGCGTAGGCTACACCGACCTTGGCCCGTTCCGCGCGATTCGCTTTCAGGACCTTCTGGCGCTGGATATGCAAGATCAGACGTTCGGGTGGACGATCGAGATGCAGATCAAAGCCGCCGAGGCCGGTCTCCGCATCCGTGAAGTTCCGGTTTCGTACCGCAAACGAGTCGGCGTCTCCAAAATCACGGGTACGCTGTCCGGGACGATGAAGGCGTCAGCCAAGATCCTCTGGACCATCGCTCGATTTGCCCTGCGTCGCGGTCGAAACGTCCCAGGCGCTTCCACGGCCGCGACGAGGCACCGGTCCACGCGCGAATCGGCGGTTGGGTGAGCGCGACTTGTCGAAGTTTTGGTCGAACCGTCTCCGTTAGGCCGACGACGTGTGTTTGAAAGCGGTTCCAAGACGGTCTGCGTCGACGAACCTTTCGGTAGGGGTCCCGTATCTTCTATGGTTATGATTGCGACACGCAATCAGCCGGCATCTGGAGCCGTTCGGTCGACCCTCCAGATGTCCCTTTTCGCCCCGTAACGTCGTCAAGAATGAGCCCCATGAAGAAGCCCGACATCTGGTTCAACGGTGAGTTCGTCCCCTATGAGGAGGCGAACATCCACGTCCTTTCCCACGTCGTGCACTACGGTTCGTCCGTATTCGAAGGCATTCGCTGCTACAATACGGACGAAGGATCGGCCATTTTCCGTCTGGAGGAGCACATGAAACGCCTGGTCGACTCGGCCAAGGTCCACCGGATGGAAATCCCGTACTCGGTGGATGAACTGTGCGACGCGGTCGTTGATACCGTCGAGCGAAGCGGCATGGAGTCCTGCTACATCCGGCCGGTAACGTTCCGCGGCATGGGACCGATGGGCGTGAATCCGCTCAAGAACAGCGTTGAAACGTTTGTCGCAGTCTGGGAATGGGGCACGTACCTCGGGGAAGAGGCACTCGAGCAGGGCGTCGACGTAGAGG
The DNA here is from genome assembly GCF_051155795.1 of Longibacter sp. NCBI lineage: Bacteria > Pseudomonadati > Rhodothermota > Rhodothermia > Rhodothermales > Salisaetaceae > Longibacter > Longibacter sp. Next base: position 41,229 of record NZ_DAXETW010000081.1, on the reverse strand, counting down.
TTGCAAACTGGAACCGACTGGCGCCGAACACCCTACCGGCAATGGCGAAAGCGGGCGGCAACTACCTGAACGCATCCCTCGTCAAGATGAACGCCGTGAAGAACGGCATGACGGAAGGGATCATGCTCAGCACGAACGGCTACCTCGCGGAAGGAAGCGGCGAAAACCTGTTCATCGTTCGGGACGGGAAAATTTACACCGCCCCCGTGGGTCTGTCCATTCTGCCGGGCATCACACGCGATGCGATCATCACGCTCGCTCGCGAGAAAGGTTACAGCATCGAGGAGAAAGTCGTCCCGCGCGAAGCGCTCTACATTGCTGACGAGCTCTTCTTCACGGGGACAGCCGCCGAGGTCACGCCCATCCGCTCGGTCGACCACTATACGGTCGGCAACGGTAATCGCGGTGAGATCACGGAAGACCTGCAGTCCGCGTTCTTCGATATCGTCCACGGCGGCAACGACCCGCACGACTGGCTTACGTTCGTCGACGTCGAAGAGCCCGAAGAAGCTACCGCTACGGCGTAGCGATGTCTCATCCGCCCGTCGCTGGCCTCCCGGCGACCTCCGACGTATACGGACACGCCCTCCCCAGATCGCACGGTGGAGGGCGTTTCGTTTGCCAGGCGGGTAGCACCGCCCTCGATCAATGTTCGACGCCCACCGTTAGCACCGCAGTGAACGTTCTGGCTACCGTTGGCGCCGGGAGACCGCTTGCCGATCGCATTGCGTATCTGTGTAAAACCAAACAGCCAACCGTCATGTCCGACGAATACCGTCCGATCGCCTGCGGTTTCTACGATGAACTCGGGATCCGAATGATGCGCGGTCAGACGTGCACCCTCTTGCTCAAGGACGGAGAGTCAACCGAAGAGTTCACGGCCGTCATCACGGACATCTACTCGGATGGAGACGAAGAGTACGCCGAGCTCAATGGCACGCGCCGGGTCCGCCTCGACCGCATCGCCCGCGTCGACCACGTCGACCGCCCCGGCGCCTGCTCCTAACGTGACTCTGCCTGCGTCGACGTCAATGAGGCCCTATGGCCCTCGAACGCTGAACTCTGAACCCTGAACGTTGAACCCATATCCCGATGCCCGAAGCCCCCGATTCCTCGTCGCAGGAGACCTCCCGTCTCACCTCCAAGCAGCGTGCTCATCTACGGTCGCTGGCCCATGACAACCCGACGGTTGTTCACATTGGCAAAGACGGCCTGTCGGATCCTGTCCTGACGTCGATCCAGGAAGCCTTCAACACGCGCGAGCTCGTCAAAATTCGCATTCTGGACAACGCCAACGAGCAGCCCCGCGATATGGCCCACGCCATCGCCGACCGCATGGATAACGTGCAGGTTGTCCACACCATGGGCTGGACGGTCACACTCTATCGCCCGGACCCGGACGACCCGCAGATCGAACTCCCGTAGCTCGACGGATTGCGTGCATGTTGAAAGCGCCTCAGCGGCATGAGGAGCTATCCTCGCCCGCGTATACGATGGCATTCCCCCTCAATCGCCCAACGCCTCAACGCCCCAACGCATCAACGCCCCAACGCATCAACGCCCCAACGCCTCAACGAAAGAACGCACCGACGCACAACCGCCATATCCCGGATTCTCAACCCGAAATGCCTGACGTCCTGTACGAATCGACCGGCCCGGTCGCCACGATCATGCTGAACCGCCCGGAGGCGCGTAACGCGTACTCCGACGCGATGGTCGACGAGTTGCTCAGCGCGATCGATCGTGCCGACGCCGACGACGCCGTGCGGAGCGTTATTGTCACCGGTGCAGGGACGGTGTTTAGTGCCGGTGGGGACCTGAAGGCGATGCGCGATCGCACCGGGATGTTCGAAGGCGATCCGGCCGAGCTGCGGAAACAGTATCGTCGGGGCCTCCAGCAGCTCCCCCGCAGATTCGATCAATTCGAGAAGCCGGTCGTGGCAGCGATCAATGGCGCGGCGATCGGAGCCGGACTGGACCTTGCGCTCATGGCCGACCTGCGTATTGCCAGTGAGGAGGCTCGCTTCGGTTCGACGTTCGCACGCGTGGGGCTGGTCCCCGGCGACGGTGGCGCGTACCTACTGACGCGGGTCGTCGGCTTTGCGAAGGCACTGGACCTGGTGCTTACCGCCCGGATCATCGACGCCCACGAGGCGCTCGCCATGGACCTGGTGACGTCCGTGACACCGGCGGACCAGGTCGTGGACACAGCCCTTGAGCGTGCCCACCAGATCGCCGAGCTCCCGCCGAAAGCCGTTCAGGCGGCGAAGGCCTGCCTGTATCGAAGCGTTGACAATGATCTGGAAACGGCGCTGCAGTTGACGGCTGCGCTCCAGGCTACGGTGCAGCATACGGATGAGCACGACGATGCGGTTAAATCGATGCTCGAGCGTCTCGGAAAGGCGTAGGACCGCCATGTTCTACGGAGGATGACAACAGAAAACGCCCCGTCCTGCAGGTTGCAGAGCGGGGCGGTCGGCGTGGGGGGCCGAGTCATTGCGTCAACCGTGCTCAATCAGCGGAGCGGGTAGAACGTGAGGCCGAAAGAGAGACGACCCTCCCCGTAGCCGAAGTCGTCTTCGTCCAGCCCGGCGGAGATGTTGCCGACCTGCACCTCGTTGAAGTTGCCGCCGCCGAAGCGGAGGCCGGCATCGAGTGCTATAGCCGGCGTCACGAAATAGGAAACCCCGCCGCCAAGGGTGAAGCCGCCGCCACGAAACTCAAGGTTGAGGTCATCTTCCGTGGCAGCCACACCCCGAAGTGCGACGTCAGCATAGGGAACGAGCGACTGGCCGGACCGAAAATTGAGACGAACGCCGAGCTCACCGCCCGACCAGCTGTACTCGTCGCCCGTGATGCCATTGGTTTCACCGTCGATCGTCGCACCCATGAATCCAGCGTAGATCGTTACGAGCTCCGATACGCCCCAGCCTGCACGGATCGATAGCCCGCCCCCGGTGTCTGTGTCCGAAAACGCTTCTTCGCGGTAGTCAAGCGACTGCCCGTCGAGGGATACCTGGAGGAAGAGGCGCTCCGTATTAGACTTAATCTCCGCGTTTTCCTGCGCCAGTGCGGTGCTCGTCGGGAGGAGCGCGACGGAGAGACCGAGCAGAAGCGCTATCAGCGCCGTCCGGGAACGTTGGATCATTTGGTTGTCCATGGGGAAAGGTAGGAATGCGTGAGGGGAAGAGGGCGAATATTCTGTCTTCGTACCAGCGAAGCCGCCCTCCAAGCGGAAAGAGTCACACCGGTCACCGATCTTGACGAGGTCTTTCGCGACTACGGTTCTGTCTTCGTAGTTTGGTCGCGATGTCGATCGTTTCCCCAGAGTCTACCTCCATGCGTGAACGCATCTGCACGGTCTTTCCCCTTCTCACCGGAGTGCTCGTTGGCGCGTTGCTCCTCGCCGGTCCGGGTCTTTCACCCCGCACGGCGCATGCGCAGTACGCGACCGACTCGCTCCATTTTGAGCTTACCGACGTCTTTGCGCTGGAATATGCCGCCGACCCCCAGATTCATCCCAGCGGCGAATCCGTGGTGTATGTTCGCACCTCGATGAACCGCATGACCGACCGACGGGAGTCACAGCTCTGGCTGGTGAATGCGGACGGCCGCGGACATCGGCCGGTGACGGATCCCGGGATCGATGCTTCATCGCCTCGATGGTCGCCCTCCGGGGACCGGATTGCGTACGTGTCGTCGACCGAGGAGGAGGGAAGCGAGATCTACGTTCGATGGATGGCGTCCGGCGAGACGGCGCGCATCACGCAGCTGGACGCGTCCCCGGGCCGCCTGGTCTGGTCGCCCGACGGGTCACACCTCGCATTTTCGATGATGAAAGAAGAGCCGTCTCGCCCCTTTGCCCGCATGCCGGCGCCGCCGGAAGGCGCGGACTGGGCCCCCGGCGCCCGGGTGATCGATGACGTGCTGTACCGATCGGACGGTGCGGGCTACATGAAGGACGGGTACCGCCAGGTATTCATCGTGCCCGATGAAGGCGGCACGCCGCGGCAGGTCACGTCGGGGCCGTACGATCACGGCGGCGCCATCGACTGGATGCCCGACGGCTCGGCGCTGATCCTCTCGGCCGACCGATCAGAGGATGCACCCTACGATCCGTTAGATACCGAGTTGCACCGGGTCGACCTGCAGACCGGGGACATCACGGCGCTGACCCGCCGTAAAGGTCCGGATGAGAACCCGGCAGTCTCCCCCGACGGCTCCCGGATCGCCTACACCGGCTTCGATGACGCGTACCAGGGGTATCAGATCACGCGCCTGCACGTGTACGACCTCGAAAGTGGGGAAAAGGAGGTGTTGACCGGTGAATTCGATCGGGACGTTCAAAACCCGACGTGGAGCGCGGACGGAGAAACGATTTACGTACAGTACGACGATGAGGGCACAACGCGGATCGGTGCCGTTTCCGAAGACGGAAATATCCGGGAGATTACCTCGAACGTCGGTGGGACCACACTTGGCCGGCCCTACGCGAGCGGGTCGTTTTCGGTCGCGGCCAACGGGCGCATCGCGTTCACCCACGTCGGGCCGCATCACCCGTCCGACGTGGCAGTGACACAGGGGCGGGGCGTTCGGCGCCTGACGCAGCTCACGCAGGACCTGTCGAGCCGCGTTCGATGGGGAGCGGTCGAGGAGATCACGTACACAACCGCCGACGGCACGGAGATCGAAGGATGGATCGTCCGGCCGCCGGACTTTGACGCGTCGCGGGAGTACCCGCTGCTGCTGGAGATTCATGGCGGGCCCTATGCCAACTACGGACCACGATTCAGTGCGGAGATGCAGCTCTATGCCGCCGCCGGCTACGTCGTGTTGTACACCAATCCGCGCGGCAGCACCAGCTACGGGGAAGCCTTCGGCAACGCCATCCACAGGAACTACCCGGGACCCGACTACGACGACCTGATGGCGGGCGTCGACGCCGTTGTCGATCGCGGTGGGATCGACACCGATCGGCTCTACGTGACGGGCGGGAGCGGCGGGGGCGTGCTGACGGCGTGGATTATCGGGCAAACCGACCGGTTCCGAGCCGCCGTGGTGGCCAAGCCGGTGATCAACTGGTACAGCTTTGTGCTGACGAGCGACATGTACCCGTTCTTTACCCGGTACTGGTTCTCCGGTCCGCCGTGGGAGCACCTCGACGAGTACATGGAGCACTCGCCGATTTCCCTCGTCGGCAACGTGACGACACCGACGATGCTGCTGACCGGGGAGAAGGATTATCGGACGCCGATGTCCGAGACCGAGCAGTATTACCAGGCGCTGCAGCTGGAACAGGTCGAGACCGTCATGGTCCGCATCCCGGGCGCCTCTCACGGAATCGCGGCGCGGCCCAGTCACCTGATGGCGAAAATCGCCCACATTCTCGAGTGGTTCGACCGCCACGGCGCCCGCGGAAACTGAGGACGGGAAAAGCTAAACGCTACGGGCCAATTCCGAAGCGCAGAGAGGGTGCAGATTCCCTAACGGTATGCCTCCAATTTCGCCTTCCCCATTCCCAATTCTCAGTCATATTCCGCTCACCCCTCCGCGTCCCGCTGGCGGGTTTCCTCGTCCAGGATCCGGCGAAACTCCGTGACGAGCGGATCGAGGTCGGTGTACTCCGTCCCGTAGTTCAGGTTGAAAGCGTAGTCGAAGTCCGGCGGGTTGTCGCCCTGGTTGTGCTGAAGGATGGTCTCAAGCTTGTCGAACGCCTTTGCCAGTCGCGCCTCCGCGGTCTCAGCCGCCTCGTACTCATCCCAGAGTTCCAGAATCTCGCGCCGGGTAGAGGCAGGCAGCGTCTCCGTCAGCGCCTGCAGGTCCTGCCGCTCCCGGTCTGCCCGCTCGGACCCCTCACCCTGCTCCGGAGCCGGGACGTCGCCGTGGATCGCCTCTCCGAGGTCGTGGACCACGCACATCTTCAGCAGCTTCGCAACGTCGATGTCCGGGTATTCGGGCGCCAGGACGGTCACGATCAATGTCAGGCGCCACGTGTGCGCCGCCACGCTCTCCGTCCGTCCCGTCGAGGTATACGCAGATCGGAGCGTGCTCTTCATCGCTTCAGCACGGCGGAGGAAGGTGATAATGCCTGAAAGGTCTGACATGCGTACCGCAGGATCGGGTGAGAAAAGAATTGGGGGGCCGAGAACCGGACACCCGTCGACCCATCCTACCGAACAGAATCCCGGGATGTGCCCAGACTGAACGCTGAACGCCCCGCCTGAACGTTCCCACAGGATCAGCCGTAGAGGCTATCCATCATTTCCCCACGAACCCACGCCCCTTCATGCATCGATTCATCTCATTTCTTGTCGTCCTGCTTGTTGTCGGGGCTCCGGCCCAGGCACAGCAGGCGTCCCCAGACGGCTCGGACGCCGCCGCCGTGGAAACGCGCCGTCCGATTCCGTACCCCATCCAGCCGCGCCCGCTATTTCAGCAGGCTGTCGAGAACGGAACCCGGACGCTCGATGGGACCCCGGGCGAAGCGTACTGGACCAACTACGCACGCTACGACCTGAGTGCTCGCATTTCCCCGTCCGACGCCATGCTCCACGGGTCGGGCACGATCACCTTCATCAATCGATCGCCGGACTCGCTCCGGACGCTCGCCCTGCACCTTCGGCAGAACATTCACGCAGAAGGAATGGAGCGAACCCGACGTGCGGAGGTCACCGGGGGAATGACGATCGAAAAGCTGGGGTTCAATGGCACCGACATGGTCGAACTTCAGACCCGCCGCGACCTGCGTCGGAAGGGTATGGGGTATGTGGTCGACGCCACACGGATGCGTGTCATCCTCCCTGAAGCAGTGGTGCCTGGAGACTCCGTCACCCTCAGCACGGAGTGGAGTTTCCGCATTCCCGGCGAAGATAATTTCCGGATGGGGCAGGACGGCGATGTGTTCTACCTCGCCTACTGGTACCCGCACCTCGCCGTGTACGACGACGTCGACGGGTGGGTCGCCGAACTGTACCAGGGCGACGGCGAATTCTACATGGGTTATGCCGACTACGACCTGTCGGTAACCGTGCCGGAAGGCTGGCTCGTCGGTGCCACCGGGACGCTTCAGAACCCGGAGACGGTGCTCTCGGAGCAAACGGCCTCTCGCCTTGAGAAGGCGGCTCAGACCGGCGACATCGTGAACGTCGTGACAGAGGACGATCGGGGCGCCGGCACGGCAACGGCTACGTCCGATAATGAAGACGGTACCCTGACCTGGACGTTTCGCGCCGACCGCGTGCGGGACGTGGCATTCGGGACCTCGGCAAGTTATGTGTGGGACGCCGCCTCTGCGAGTACCGGAGAAGGATCGGCCATGATTCACGCACTCTACCGACCGGGGACCAGCCAGTGGGACCGATCGGCGGAATTCTCGCAGTTCTCGGTCGAGCACCTGTCCGACATGCTGATGCCCTACCCGTATCCGCAGATGACGGCCGTGGAGGGCATCATCGGCGGGGGTATGGAGTTTCCCATGATTACGCTGATCGGTGGCAACCGTAACACGCCGGAGTCCCTGTTCGGCGTCACTTACCATGAGATTTCCCACATGTGGGTGCCGATGATCGTGGGGACCAACGAGAAGCGCCACGCCTGGCTGGATGAGGGGACCACGACCTTCAACGAAAATGAAGGCGCGTCCGAGTTCTTTGAAACCGACAACTGGGCTCCGTCCGAGAACTGGTTCTACCGGTTTGCCGGAACGGCTCAGGAAGCCCCGTCCTTCCGGCACGCCGACCTGTATCCGCCGGATGGACCGGAGCGCGTCTACGCCTCCTACGCCAAACCCGGGACCATGCTGCACGCGCTACGCGGCGTGCTCGGGAATGAAATCTTCTTCCGCGCTTATCGCGAGTACGTGGAGCGCTGGGCGTACAAACACCCGTCCCCGTACGACTTCTTTAATACCTTCGAAGACGTGGCGGACCGCGAGTTGGACTGGTTCTGGCGCGGCGCCTTCTTCGAGAAGTGGTCCATGGACCATGCGATCGCCGAGGTGGATGTGAGCGGCGACGAGCCGGTGGTCGTGGTTGAGGACCGGGACAACCTAATCATGCCGGTGATCGTCGAGGCGACGTATGCGGACGGCGACACCGTGACGCGGAGGTCGGACGTCACGCCGTGGATGAACGGCCAACGCAAGACGACCATCACGCTGCCGGCAGGGGATCTGCAGCGCGTGGAGCTGGATCCGGACGCGTACTTTCCCGACGTCGATCGGACGAACAACGACTGGACGAAATAAGCCTCAGTCGCCATCGTCCCGACACATAAGGCGCGCCCGCTTCCGGCATTCCGCCCGGAGCGGGCGTTTTATTATTCGATAATGACCCGGCAGGCACAAAAAAACCTGCGGGCATAAAAAACGCTCGACCGGTCGAAACCGATCGAGCGACGGTGTGGCTCCCCGGGCTGGATTCGAACCAGCGACCGTCCGGTTAACAGCCGGATGCTCTGCCACTGAGCTACCGAGGAATATGTGTGCGAGCCCTTTGGCTCGTCAGGACCCGCTATTACCTTGCTGCACATAGCGGGTTCCTGATTCACAGATGCTTTGCGCCTGGACAAACGCGCCGGGGCACTGAGCTTCCGGAACCGTACGGTACGATGCACTTGCCCTGCGTGTCAAGAGGTTGACCGTGTTTTCAAGAAGAACCGGTCGGTGGCGGACGCAACCTTGCAAGGAACAAAAAATCCCACGCGGCAGGAAAACAGCACGGACAGAAAAAAGTACAGCAATTGACGCATAAACGACCAGTACCCCCCTCGTTCATGGATACTCTCTCTCGCTTTCGGGCGCTCTCGATCTTCCTCATCGTCCTCGTCCTGACCGCGACGAGCGGATGCGGCGATTCGACGCCGTCGCAAGACGACGACCCGGCGTCAACGACCGTTCTGGGTGACAGCACAACCGTGGTGGGGGTTGTGCAAACGGACGATCGGTTCACCACGCTCGCAACAGCGATCGATTCCAGCGGACTCGACTCTCTCCTAACGCAGGACGGCCCCTACACCCTGTTCGCACCGACCAACAATGCCTTCGGCACGCTTCCGGAGGGAACCGTCCCAGACCTGTTGGACGGCGAGAATCGCGATCGTCTTCGGATGATTCTGTCCCAGCACGTCGTCGAACGACGCTTGATGAGCGAAGAGCTCGCCGGGATGTCACAGGTTGAGACGCTACGGGGTGCCCTCGTATCTGTGAGCGCTGATGACAACACCGTGCGCGTCGGGGGGGGCACCGTTCTGGATGCGGATATTGTCACCGGCAACGGCGTGATTCATGTCGTAGACACCGTGCTTCGCCCGCCTGTGTCGGATGACGAAGCGGTGGAGCCGTAGGGGGCGATCAATCAGATCGTGAGCCGATCGTGACGCACGCTTGAGGGCCGTAACGATCTACCTATTTCAGACGGCGCCATGAATCCTGCCCGATGCCGCTCGTTGAAGCGATCAGACACGGAGACACCTATCTGGTCTACACCTATCTGGGCTCCATTCGCCCGTTCCTTCAATCGCTTCCATCGACAATCGATCGGTTCACTATGGCAGACTCCAGCGCTCCCGTTTACGTACTCATCGGCGCCACGGGTGGCATCGGATCCGATGTTTCCCATCGTCTGGCCGATCGTGGGGCCCAGCTCGTGCTCGGTGCGCGCACGGAGGAGGATCTGAACGCGCTGGTATCAGAGACCGGCGGCGACGCATACCCTCTTGACGCCACCGAATTCGATCAGGTCCAGGGGATCGTCGACCATGCAACCGACACGTACGGACGGATCGACGGCATCGTGAACTTCGTCGGGTCGATTCTTCTTAAGCCGGCGCACCTTACTTCGATCGACGAATACCGGGAGCAGATCGCGAAAAACCTCGACACGGCGTTCAACACGGTCAAGGCCGGCGCTCGTGCAATGATGCGGGACGGAGGATCGGTGGTGCTGATGACGTCCGCCGTTGCGCGCACCGGCCTAAAGAATCACGAGGCGATCGCCGCCGCGAAGGGTGGTGTCACGGGCCTCATGCGGGCAGCAGCGGCCACCTACTCCGGTCGCGGCGTGCGCGTCAACTGCGTCGCTCCCGGCCTCGTCGACACGCCGATGTCCAAAAATATTCTCAGCAGTGAAGCCGGACGGAAGCAGTCCGAGAGCATGCATCCGCTGGGGCGCGTGGGGAAGCCGGAAGATGTCGGGCCGGCCGTGTGCTGGCTCCTCGACCCCGAGACCTCCTGGGTGACGGGGCAGGTGATCGGCGTGGACGGCGGCCTGGGAACGGTGCGCGCCGGGTAACACGTCAGCGGTCCACGACTCCGGGGGCGATCGGCGCGTCCGTTAGAATCTCGGGCGTACGGTGTGATTCGCGCGCGCCCCGGGTCGTATTGCCCTCCCATCTGGAGGCGCAGATCATGTGCATCTCTTCGATTCACCTCAATGTTCTCCATGCGTCTCCTCCTCGTTCTGCGCGACCAGTTAGATGGATCGGCGGCCCTGCTTGATGACGTCGATCCCGAGCGGGATGTCGTCATCATGACCGAGAACGACCGCGACCGCGGGCGCTTCCGGGAGCACAAGCAACGACTCGCTGTCGGGTTCGCCGCGATGCGTCACTTTCGGGACGGCCTGCGCGACCGGGGATTCACCGTGCACTATGATACCGCGACACCGCCTGAGGACGATGCTGATCCCTACCATGCGTCGGACGGGATCGGCGTTGCCGGTTTTCTGCGCCAGCAGATCCGTGACCACGGCGCCGGGGACGTTGCCGTCACGGAGCCAGGCCGGGCATCGCTTCTGGATGAACTCGAAGCGGTGTGCGACGAGGAAGGGGTCGACTTCAGTGTCTACGCGGACCGTCACTTTCTGTGCACGCACGAAGACTTCGACGCCTGGGCCGATGGTCGCAAGGAGCTCACACTGGAGTACTTCTACCGCGAGCAGCGGCGGGCGTACGATGTGCTACTGACGGACGATGGCGACCCGGTCGGTGGCGACTGGAATTATGATGACGACAATCGAGAGAGCTTCGGCGCCGACGGTCCCGGGATGATTCCCGACGGACCGTCTTTCGACCGAGACCCGGTCACGGAGGATGTGCTGGAGATGGTGCGCACAGACTTTGCCTCGGCGCCGGGCGACCTCGACACGTTTCGCTGGCCCGTCACCCCGGAACAGGCGCAAGAGGCTCTCGAAGACTTCATCGATAACCGGCTTCCCACCTTCGGGACGTATCAAGACGCCATGTGGACCGGACGGGCCTTCTTGTATCACTCCCGGCTTTCCGTAGCGCTTAACCTGAAGCTGCTGTCCCCGCTCGACGCTGTTCGCGCCGCGGAGCAGGCCTATGAGAACGGCCACGCGCCCATCAACGCGGTCGAGGGCTTTATTCGACAGATCCTGGGATGGCGAGAGTTCGTCCGAGGCGTGTACTGGCTTCACGCGCCGGAATACGGGCACAAGAACGCGCTTGATGCAGCGCTCGACCTACCGGACGTATACTGGACCGGTGAGACGCAGATGCGGTGCATGAGTGAATGCGTCGGCCAGGTCAAAGAGCACGGGTACACGCACCACATTCCGCGGCTCATGGTGATCGGCCTGTTTGGGATGATGGCCGGGGTGGATCCGGCCCAGATGAACGACTGGCATGAGGCGTACTACGTCGATGCCTGGGAATGGGTATCGCAGCCGAATATGATCGGCATGGCACTGTACGCGGACGGGGGGATCGTCGGAACGAAACCTTACACCGCATCGGGCAAATATATTTCGCGGCAGAGCAACTACTGCTCCCATTGTCGATTTGACCCCGCTGAATCAACCGGCGACGATGCCTGCCCGTTTTCGACGTTCTACTGGGACTTTCTGAATCGCCACCAGGAAACGTTCTCCGGGAATCGACGCATGAACTTCCAGCTCGCGAACGTCCGGCGGAAGTCGGAGGACGAACTGGAGGCGATTGCCGATCAGGCGGAGGAATACCGCGAGCGTCTCGCTGCCGGCGACCTGTAGCCTCGCGGTGTACCGGCGCAGGTCCCGTTCTCGTCCCGCTTCATTCCAGGCCCCAGATCACTCGATTGTGAGCACACTTCGTTTTTCTTCTGAGATGCCGGTATCGGCGCGTGCGCTGTTCGACTGGCATGCGCGTCCAGGTGCTTTTCAACGGCTCGTTCCCCCATGGGCCCCCGTGCGTCTGGCGTCGTTCGAGGGGATCGGAGAGGGCGACCGTGCCGTGATCCGGATTGGCCCGGGGCCCCTCAGTCTGCGGTGGGTGGCGGAGCACCACGACGTGGTCGACGGCGAGCAGTTCCGCGATCGTCAGGTCTCCGGCCCGTTTGCTCACTGGGATCATGCCCACCGGATGGAAGCCGTCGATGCGAAGACGAGCCGCCTCGTCGATTCCATCGAGTTTGCCCTGCCCGGCGGACCGATCGGTTCGCAGGTCGCAAAATGGTTTGCCCGTCCGGAGCTCGAGCGACAGTTCGCGTACCGGCATCGCATCACTCGACGCGACCTGGAGCTTCACCAGCGGTACAACCCGGACGGTCGAGCCCTCACGATCGCGGTCAGCGGCGCATCCGGCCTCGTCGGCTCCGCTCTGACCGCGATGCTGACCACGGGCGGACACACCGTGACGCCGCTGGTTCGAACCGGGCCGGCCGGGGAAGGGGAGATCCTCTGGGACCCGCGGTCCGGTGTCGTGGAGACCGAGAAGTTTGAAGACGTGGATGCGGTGATCCATCTCGCGGGCGAAAACGTCTTCGGGCTCTGGACCGAGCAGAAGAAGGCGCGCATTCTGGACAGCCGGGCCACCGGCACGCGGCTCCTGGCCGACGCGCTGGCCCACTGCGATCATCCCCCGGACACGTTTATCTCAACCTCAGCGGTCGGGTATTACGGAGACCACGGGACGGAGCCGATCACCGAGACGAGCGAGCCCCGGCAGCGAGGATTTCTTACGGATGTCTGTGACGCCTGGGAGGCGGCGGCCGACCCGGCGCGGGAAGCGGGCCTGCGGGTCGTACACCCACGCATCGGCGTTGTGCTAACGCCCGCCGGAGGGGCGCTCCAGTTGATGCTTCCGGCGTTCCAGCTTGGCCTCGGCGGGCGCGTCGGCGCCCCGGATCAGTTCTTTCCGTGGATCACAATCGATGACGTCATCGGTTCACTCTACCATATGCTGTGGACCGACCTCGAGGGGCCGGTCAACGTCACGGCACCCGATCCCGCACGCATGGACGAATACACTTCGACACTGGCGGACGTCGTCCACCGGCCGGCACTGCTGAATCCGCCCGTTCCTGTGGTCCGCGCACTCGGCGGTGAGATGGCCGAGGAGATGCTCCTGAAAAGCGCACGGGTTGTTCCAGAGAAGCTGATCGACTCCGGGTATGACTTCGCATATGATGATCTGGAGTCCGGCCTCCGGCACCAGATCGGCCGCACGCAGGAGCCGGCGACAGCGGGATGAGCGATATCATCAGGCGTCGCATTCGTATCAGGCGCCCCACTCGTGCTCGCCACCGCTGATCTCGGCACACGAATGTAACCAACTTGATCGCTGTCGTCTCGTTGTATCCGTCTGAGATTTCTATTTCTCAACCTATTGTGTCTGCACTATGTCCTCGCCTTCCGTCGTCATCATCGGGGCCGGCCTCGCCGGGCTCACTTGCGCCCGGCACCTTCAGAATGAAGGCGTGGAATGCACGATTCTGGAAGCCAGTGACGCCGTAGGGGGACGCGTGCGCACGGACACCGTCGACGGATTCAAGCTGGATCGCGGCTTTCAGGTCCTCCTGACCGAATACCCGGAAACCCGGCGAGAGCTGGACTACGGTGCCCTGGATCTGAAGCCGTTCTTCGACGGCGCGGTGGTTCGCTGTAACGGCGCCTTCCATCGCATTGCCGACCCCTTTCGACACCCGTTCGACGCACCCCGGATGCTGTTTTCTCCCGTCGGGACGCTCGGTGACAAGCTCCGCGTGGCCCGGGCACGACAGGCGCTGACCGGCGCGTCCGTGTCGCAGATCATGTCGCGCCCGGAGGTGACAACGCTGGAGGCGCTGCGTGATCGGTGGGGCTTCTCCGAAGTCATGATCGACCGGTTCTTCCGTCCCTTCTTCGGCGGAATCTTCTTCGACCGCGAGCTCCAGGCGTCCAGCCGGATGTTCGAGTTCATCTTCAAGATGTTCTCCGAAGGCCAGGCCGTTCTGCCCGCGGAGGGAATGCAAGCCATCCCGGAGCAGATCGCTTCGCATTTGGAGCCGGAGACCGTTCGGTTCAATACGGAGGTAGATCGAGTCGACGAGGCCACGGTCGTCCTTTCCTCCGGTGAAACGCTGACGTCGGAATCGATCGTGGTCGCCACCGAGGCGCCCGCGGCGAACCGCCTCGTCGGAGACGTGACGCCAGTCGACGCGCGCTCCACGGTTTGCGTTTACTACGCGGCGCCTGAATCGCCCCTCGATACGCCCATTCTTGTGTTGAACGGGGATGGCAGCGGGCCGGTCAATAATATCAGCGTCCCGTCCGATGTGGCACCGTCGTACTCGCCCGACGATCGCGCTCTGGTTTCCGTCGTGATTGTCGGAGAGCCCGATCGCTCGGACGCTGAGCTCGAGCAGGCCGTTCGGCAGCAGTTGATCGACTGGTTCGGGATGAAAGTCGGGGGCTGGGAGCACCTTGATACGGTCCACGTCCCGTACGCTTTGCCGGAGCAGGCACCGCCGTTTCTGTCGCCGCCCGAGCGGCCGATTCGCCGCCGGCGCGGACTCTACCTGTGCGGCGATTACACGCGGACGGCATCGCTCAACGGAGCGCTTCGGTCCGGCCGGGACGCAGCACGCGCCGTTCTGACCGACCGCAGGGCCCCAACCGCTGCCTGACCGAGCCAACTCGCTGTGACCACGCCGCTCCCGCATCCTTCAATCGGCCTCCTCCTGGCTCACCTCGCCTCGACGCTTACCATGTTCGGCGTCATTCTCGTCGTCCAGGTCGTGCATTATCCCCTGTTTGCGCAGGTCGGTACCGACACGTACGACGCGTACCAGTCGCGCCACATGGCCCGGATCACGTGGATCGTTCTGCCTGCGATGGGCGTCGAACTCGTCACCGCTGCCTGGCTCGTGTGGCACCCGATCGCCGGAATCCCGTTATGGATGGCATGGACGGGGCTCGGGCTCGTGGCACTCATCTGGCTCTCCACCGGCCTCCTGCAGGCGCCCCTGCACGCACGCCTGACGCAGGGATTCGACGCGAGACTGCACCGCCTCCTGGTCCGCACGAACTGGCTTCGAACCGTTGCCTGGGCGCTGCGGTCGGGCCTCGTTCTGTGGATGCTGACCCTCGTACTGAAGGGATAGACCGATCGCGCCAGATCCCGATCACGCCACATCCCGGCGGGCCGCTGGCACGAACCATCGATTCACTCAAACACCCCGATCTGTTATGAAAGCCATCTGGAAAAACACCGTCATCGCGGAAAGCGACGACACCGTCGTGGTGGAAGGCAATCACTATTTCCCCTCGGACGCAGTCAACCGCGACCTGGTCGAGGCGAGCGATCATACGTCGACCTGTCCGTGGAAAGGGCTGGCGAACTACTACAACGTCGTCGTCGATGGAGAGACGAATGAGAACGCCGCGTGGTACTACCCCAACCCGAAGGAGGCGGCCTCCGAGATCCAGGGTCACGTTGCATTCTGGAGCGGGGTGACCGTCACGGAATGATCGCTATGACCGGGAAGCACGGCGATCCGGACGAACCATCGCACGAACACCCTGAGTCGGCGGGCGAGACCCGTCATTCGGTTCGTGTTCACGACGGCACCGAGTGGCACGTTCTCACGTGTCGCACCGGAGCGAATCTCCGGGTGCTGTTGCTTCGGAACGATCTGTCGCCCTACGTTCGACTGACCGAGTCGGTGAACTGCGGCGGACGCGGCCTCTGCGCGACGTGCGGCGTCCGGCTGGAGGGCGACACCCCTGACCCCGAGCACTGGCACGACCGCGCTGCCGCCCGTTTCGGCTATCCTCGTCTCTCCTGCCAGATCACTGTGGATCGTGACCTCACCGTCCGCCTTCTCCCGGACAAGCGCGTCTGGGGGAAGCGGGCGTGAGGTCTGGGGGATGAGGGGCATGGGTGGACGATTCTCGGCGATGCGGGTTCGGGACCGTCATTCTGTCCGCTGCGTTGCGCCGTTGGATCGTTGGATCGTTGGCTCGTTGGATCGTTGGAGCGTTCGTGCGGTGGGGGCGGGAATTGTAGATCGAGGATAGCCTCGTGGGCCCGTAGGGCCCGTCCCGTCGGACGCTGATCCGGGATACATTCCCGGAGGATCCATCCGACAAACGACAAATAACCCACAATAAACCGGGTCAGACGGTTACCCAAACACCTGAGCACCCAAACATCTGAATACCAAAACCCCCGCCAATGGAGACGACTACGACGAAAGACGAAGCATACGAGGACGTTCGCCGTCGCATCGCGGCACTGCTCGACGGCGCAACGGACTGGACGGCTGCGATGGCGACGGTCGCCTGCGAGTTGCACCACACCTTCGACAACTATCACTGGACGGGGTTTTATCGGGCCGTGTCTGACGACCTGCTGATCGTCGGTCCGTACCAGGGCGGGCACGGCTGTCTCCGGATCCCCTTCGATCGCGGCGTTTGCGGGGCGGCGGCACGAACCGAAGAAACACAGCTCGTCCCCGACGTGGAAGCGTTCCCCGACCATATCGCGTGCTCGTCGAGCACCCGGTCGGAGGTCGTGGTCCCCGTCCTCACGCCGGACGGTACCCTGTTGGCGGTTCTCGATGTCGACTCCGACGACCTGGCTGCCTTCGACGAGACGGATCAAGAGCATCTGGAGGCACTCTGCGCCGATCTCGGGGCTCAATTCGAGGACACGGACCAGCGGTAGCACCCATCCGCATCCGTCTGCTCTCGCGCGGAGACGATCCGTGCCTCTTACCCTTCAGGCCCGTTTCTGATGTGTCCCCGTTCGATGTTCGCAGGGCTGGAGACCGGCGAGCCGTTTATCTTCCCCAGCCTCGGCCCCCGCCCTGCTCCTCGCGCCCAACCCCGGCGACCAATCCGTGCGGGAGATCATCGGCGGACACGCCTGTGGCGTCGCATGCGGACCGAGGCGAAAACGAAGGGTGATTGACGAGAGTGATGGTAGGCTCGCGGACACATTCGTCATTCCCGATTCGCAATCGGGTCATCCGACATCCAGCTGAGCCCGGGCGTCGTGAACTAGTGCTCGCGCCGCTTCCGGCGTGTCGGCTTCGGAGTAAACGCGGAGAACCGGCTCCGTGCCGGAGGGGCGGACGAGGAGCCAGCCGTTCTCCTTCGTGAGGTGCTTGTAGCCGTCGAGCGTGTCGAGTTCGACCACGTCGTGCCCGTTGACCGTGTCCAGGCCGCCTTCCTTCGAGAGTCGCTTCAGCGCCGACTGTTTCTGGGCATCAGAGATGTGAATGTCCTCGCGGTAGCAATGGTGAGGGCCGAACTGGTCGAGTAGTTCGTCGACGAGGGCCGAAAGCGGCATGTCTCGCTTCACCATCATCTCCACGATAAGGAGGCCGATGTAGATGCCGTCCCGCTCCGGGATATGGCCCTTAGCGGCGATCCCGCCCGACTCTTCCCCGCCGACGAGGACATCCCCCGTGGCGATCTTGGGCGCGATGTGCTTGAACCCGATGGGGACCGTCTCGATGTCAAAGCCGTAGGCTTCGGCCATCTTGTCGAGCATGTGCGTCGTGGAGAACGTTTTGACGATCGAGCCAGAGAGGCCGCGTTCCTCGTGAAGGTATTTTACCAGGAGGGCGAGAAGGCGGTGAGAGTCGACGAAGTCTCCGTTTTCGTCCACCATGCCGATCCGATCGGCGTCTCCGTCGTTCGCAATGCCGACGTCGTGTCCCGGCTCGGCGACCACGGATCGGAGCTTGCTGAGATTGCGATCGATCGGCTCGGGCGGCGTCCCGTGGAAGCCGGGATTCAGGTCGTGGTGTAGCTCGACGACGCGTGCAGTACCCAGAAGCGAGGTGACCACGCCTTGCCCGGCACCGAACATGGCGTCGTGAACGACGGTCAGGTCCGATCCGGCGATGGCCTCGATGTCGAGTATCTCGCGCATCGCGCCAAGATACTGGGTCTGAACGTCTTTCACATCCAACATGCCGCCCTCAATCAGCGCTTCGGCGGTTGGCGGCTCATCTCCCGACACGTCGACCGACGGAATCTGTGCTTCCACAGCGGAAATCATATCGGGGGTTGCCGGTCCCCCGAAGTGCGCTTTGATCTTGTAGCCGTTGTACTCGGGCGGATTGTGGCTCGCGGTAATGACGATCCCGGCATCGCATCCCATCGCCTGCGTGGCCCAGCTGATCGCCGGCGTGGACAGAAACGAGGTCGTCAGCGTCGTGTGGACGCCGGCGTCCGCCAGCACCCGGGCGGTAAAGGTCGCGAACTCGCGGCCCAGGAACCGGGTGTCATGCCCGATGACGATGCGCGGCGTGTCGCCGTATGCGTCGTGCAGCCATGCGGCGGTCGCCCGAGCGACGCGTTCCAGATTGGCAAATGTGTAGTCGCGGGCGATCACGGCGCGCCAGCCGTCGGTTCCGAATTTAATGGGCGAATCGGCCATGGGAAGGAGAGACATCGAAGCAGAAGGGGCAAGCGGACTCTGATCGGATAAGAAAGCCATGCACCTGCAAAATCGCCATCCAAATTCTTGTGACTGTGAGCAGCAGTCAACGTGCGATTGGAATCGCACAGAAACCTGAACAGGGGTCATTTAACAGAAAAGGCATTCCACGCAGCCCTAAGAGTTTCCCAGACATCGTATCCTTCTTGATGTTATCTTTTGCTGCTGAAAATGGCAGAAGAGACGATGGTATTCAGCTTGGACCAATCGATTGGCGCCGTGCGACACATCCGCATTGCGAACCGCCCGCCGATATCCTGTGCGGCCGAGCGACGAAAGATCGCCGCCAACCGCCGTTCCGTGTCCCCGATCCCCCGACGATATCCCCTCTATGTGGTCGTACCGCCCCCTTCGCTTCGCCCTTCGAGTCGTCGCCGTGCTCTGCCTCATCGCTGGATGCATGACGGCTGTAGCCCCCTCCGCCTCGGCGCAGCCCGAGCACCGGTTGGAGGTGACGGCATCCTACACCAACCTCTTTAAGGAGCCAGACCTCTTCAGCTGGCCACTGTCGTCTCGAAAGCCCTCTTCGTTTATCGAACCGGGCGGCTTTGCCGTGGGATTCTCCTGGCAGCGCACACTGGATCGACCGTGGTTGGCCTTTGCATCGTCTTTTCGATACGGTCGCTTTACGGTGCAGACGGAATCCATTGTGGATGCACTCGTGACCTGTTCAAGCGATTGCATTCAATCCAACACCCTGGCTTTCTCGGATTTGACGACGTTGGACTTCACCTTTGGCATCGGAATGGTGCCCTACCCGACGTCTCGTGTGTCCCCGTACGCGGACATTTTAGCAGGTGTGGGACTAACCCAGTTGAATCGCTCCGGCGACATCCTGTATGAGAGCGATCAGAACCTGCCGCGGGACTACTCCGCGGAGGAGATTCTTCCGGTGCAGGACGCAGGTACGCTCTTGGGCGGTACGACGGAGGCGGAGGTCGGCGTGCAGGCTCGGTTGATCGACCGCGTGGCCGTTCGACTGGGGATTGCGCATCGCTACCAGTGGATCCGCGGCAATAGCGCGCAGGTGTTCTCGACGCGGCTATCGATCGTTCGCGAGATTTACTGATCGGGCGGAGGAGGGGCGGGTTGCTGGGACGCCCGATCGGGCGCAACCCGATACGTCTCACTCCTCCCGCTTCCCGGCGGCCATTAGCTCGCGTGCGTTTTCGAGCGCGGCATCCGTGATGTCGGCACCGCTGATGAGCGTGGCAACCTGAGCAGCCTGCTCGTCTTCGTCGAGGCGCCGGATGATGGTCTTCGTCTGCTGCGATTCCACCCGTTTCTCCACCTTGAAATGCACATCACCGAGCGCGGCGATCTGGGGCAGGTGCGTGATGACGATGATCTGGTGATAGCGGGCGAGGTCGTGCATGCTGTCGCCGACCTTCCGGGCCATGTCCCCGGAGATGCCGGTGTCGATCTCGTCGAACACGAGGATCGGGAGCCGCTCGCTCTTGGCCAGAATCTGCTTCAGAGCGAGCATAATACGGCTGATCTCGCCGCCGGAAGCGACGTCGGCGAGGGGCATCGGGTCGACCCCCACATTCGTGGAGATGAAGAACTCGATGTGGTCCATCCCGTGGGCGTATGCCCGGTAGTGCGTGTCGTTGTCGGTTCCGTTAATCCAGCCGTCGGGATCCTCGTCCTGCTCGAAGCGGACCTCGAACTGGCTGTCCGGCATGCCAAGATCAGCGAGTTCGCGGACGATCGCCTCTTCGATCCGGTCGGCGACCTCCCGGCGTTTTGCTGACAGGCGGTGGGCGGCGTCGGATAGCCGGGCCTGCGCGTCTTCGATGTCGTTCTCGAGGCGTTCGAGGTTGCCCTCGAAGTCTTCCGCCAGCTCGTACTGCTCCCCGATCTCGCGCCGGTGCTCAAGGACGGCTTCGAGCGATCCGCCGTATTTCCGTTTCAGCCGTTCGAGCTCCGACATGCGGTCCCGGATGTCCGCCAGGCGCTCCGGGTCGAACTCGATGTGGGCGTTGTAGTCCTGCAGGAAGCTGGCCAGCTCGCTGACGATGATCTGGGCCGACTTGATCTCTTTGAGCTGTTCCTCGAAGGCGTCGTCGATCCGCGCGAGGTCCTGTAGTTCGTTGCGGGCGACGACGAGCTGGTCGTGGACGGCGTCCTCGCTCTCGTACAGCATCTCGTAGAGGCCAGAAGTCGACGCGTACAGCTTCTCCGCATTTTCCAGCACGCGACGCTCGGCGTGGAGCTCCTCTTCTTCGCCCTCCTGCGGGTGGACGTCGTCGATCTCTTCGATCTGAAACTCGTAGAGCTCTTTTTGTTGCTGAAGCTCCCGTTCGCGGGCGGCCAGCTCGTCCCGTTCTTCAACCAGGTCCGCAACGCGCTCGTACTGGCGACGGTAATGTTGCGTGAGCCCGGAGAGCCCCCCGAAGCTGTCGAGCGTTCGGCGGTGCGTTTCCGTATGCAGGAGGTTCTGGTGCTCGTGCTGACCGTGAAGATCGATCAACTCCGACGCGACCTCCCGGATGACGTCCAGCGTTGCCGGGGTGTCGTTGATGAAGCCGCGGCTGCCGCGGTCGGTGATCTGGCGGCGGAGAATGATGCGCGGAAGGGGCTCCGTGTCCACCTCCGCATCTTCGAGGAGGGTCCGGATGCGCTCCGTATTGGCCTCGTCGAAGATGCCCTCGATGATAGCCTTTTTCGCGTCCTGTCGGACGACGTCCGTGTTGGCGCGTTCGCCGAGAATCATGTTCAGTGCGCCGATCAGAATCGACTTTCCGGCTCCCGTCTCGCCGGTAATGATGTTCAGACCGCTTCCGAACTCGACGTCGAGTTCTTCAATCAGGGCGTAGTCGCGAACGTACAGCGAACGAAGCATGTGTCACTGGGAATTGCGAGCGGCAGGAGACGCGCTCGTGCCGCCCGGACCGGAGACCGGCGGCATCGAGCACGGGGTGGGGGCCGGGCGCGACGGAGCGTGCATGCCTTCGGGTGAGACGCCGGGCGTCAGGAGAGCTCGGGGTCTTTCACGCGGATCCAGCTACCGTTTCGAACCTTCTTCTTCGCGTACTTCCATTTCTCGGTCTTTTCCTCCCCTGTGGAATTGTTGCGAATGGTCACCTTGTCGTTGCGGCCGGGCTCGTCCTCGACGACCACCGGCTGCTTCGGCGCGTCCGCGGACGGGTCGCGCTGGGCGGCTTCGTTGTTGCCTCCGCCGCCGTTCTTGACGTTGTACGTCGGCTCCATGGAATCGTGACGCGTTTTCGCACGGCGACGGTCGAGGCGGCCCTTCGGCTCCTGGCCGCGGCCGTCGGCCTTCGACAGGTCTTCCTGCGTGTCCACGACCGGACCGGACCGGAAGACGAGCGACACGACGTCGCGTCCGATGTCGGCCATCAGGTCGGCGAAGAGCTCGTACGCCTCCATCTTGTACTCGACGACCGGGTCCTTCCGGCCGAACGAACGGAGGTTGATGCCCTCCTTTAGTTCATCGAGCTCACGCAGGTGCTCGGTCCATTTGGCGTCGACCGTTTGAAGCATCGCCGTGCGCTCGAGCGAATCGCTGACTTCGCGCCCGTTCGTCTCGACGGCCTCTTCGGTCTCCATGACCGTGCGGATGAGGCGCTGCCCGTCCGTGAAGTCGATGTAGATCTGATTCGGTGCCTCATCACCGCGCTCATCCACCAGCTGCTGAAGCGGCTGATAGAAGTTCTGCGCGATGGCGCGCCGCTTCTCCTGGTAGTAGTTCGTGGCGGCGTCGAATGCGCGATCGGTGACCCCGTCGGCGCCAACCTTCATGAACGTCTCGCGGTCCATGTCGAAGTCGAAGGCGAGGACGCGAAGCATCTCCTCGCGAAGCCCGGCGAGGTTGCCGTCGCCGTAGTACTTGTCGACCATCGCCTCAATCACCTCATGCAGCATGCTGAGGATCTGGCCGTGGAAGCGGTCGCCCGTGAGGGCTTCGCGGCGGCGCTTGTAAATGACCTCACGCTGTGCATTCAGCACGTCATCGTATTCGAGCTGCCGCTTCCGGATGGCGAAGTTGTTCTGCTCGACCTTCGACTGGGCCCGCTTGATGCTCTTGTTGATCCACGGGTGCGTAATCACGGCGCCCTCCTCAAGATTCAGGCGGTCCATGATCTTGGCCACCCGGTCGGACCCGAACAGACGCATCAGCTCATCTTCGAGCGACACGAAGAACTGGCTTTCGCCGGGGTCGCCCTGACGGCCGGACCGACCGCGGAGCTGCAGGTCGATTCGGCGTGATTCGTGTCGTTCCGAGCCGACGATGGCCAGTCCACCGAGTTCGCGCACCTCGTCCGTGATCTTGATGTCGGTACCGCGACCGGCCATGTTCGTCGCGATGGTGACCGCGCCCTTCCGACCGGCCTCGGCAACCACATCGGCCTCTTGCTTCGCACGATCGCGCTTCGCGTTCAGCACGTTGTGACGAATGCCGGCTCGCTTGAGCATCCGGCTGATCTGCTCGGACACCTCGACCGACGCGGAACCGACCAGGACCGGCTGGCCCTTCTCGTTGTACTCCTCGACGCGCTCGACCACCGCGTTGTACTTCTCGCGCTTCGTCTTGAATACCAGGTCGTCCAGGTCGTCCCGGCGAACCGGCTCGTGGGTCGGTACGACCACCACGTCCAACTCATAGATGTCGCCGAACTCCTCGGCCTCCGTCTCGGCCGTACCCGTCATGCCCGACAGCTTGTCGTACATGCGGAAGTAGTTCTGGAGCGTCACCGTGGCGTACGTCTGCGTGGCGGCCTGAACTTCGACCTCCTCCTTGGCCTCGATCGCTTGGTGCAGGCCCTGCGAGTACCGGCGGCCTTCCAGCACACGACCGGTGTGCTCGTCCACGATCTGTACCTTGCCGTTCTCGACAATGTACTCCGTGTCTCGTTCGTACAGCGTAAACGCCTTCAGAAGCTGCTCGATGCCGTGAAGCCGTTCGGCACGCTCGGAATACGTGTTGTAAATCTCGCGCTTCTTCTCCTGCTGCTCCTTCTCCATCTTGCGCTTGTCGTTGAGCAGCTTGTTCTCGCGCTTCTCCGCGCTGATGTCGCGCGAACGCAGATCCTCCTCGAGATCCTTAACCTCCTGCGCGTACTCTTCTTCGATCTGCGCGATCTCGTCGCCGATCACGGGCAGGATAAACATGTCTTTCGTCTGCCCCATGATGTCGGCCATGAACTCCTGGCCTTTCTCCGTCATCTCGATGGAGCGCTGCTTCTCGTCGATGGAGAAGTAGAGCGCCTCGTCGACGAACGGCATCCGCTTGGCATTCTCCTGCAGATAGAAGTACTCCGTCTGCTGGCGGAGACGCTCGACGCCCGGCTCCTGGAGGAGCTTCTGGAGACGCCGGTTCTTGGGGTAGCCGCGCGTGGCTCGGAGGAGCGCGAGACCCGCCTCTTCCTCCATTTCGCGGGCTTTGCTCTTGTTGCCCGACTCTTCGGCTTCGCGCATGACCTCAATCTTCTCTTCGGCCTCCTTGGTCAGCCTCCGGACGATCTTCCGCTGGGCGCGAACGAGTTTCTCCACCGGGTCGCGAAGCTCGCCGAACTGGTTTTCGTCGGCATCCGGAACGGGGCCCGAGATGATGAGCGGCGTCCGGGCCTCATCGATGAGGACCGAGTCGATCTCATCAATGATGGCGAAGTGGTGGCCGCGCTGCTGCAGCTGGTCCGGGCGAACGACGAACGAGTTGTCGCGCAGGTAGTCGAAGCCGAACTCGTTGTTCGTTCCGTAGGTGATGTCTGCTTCGTAGGCAGCCCGGCGGTCCGGCGAATGGGGTTTATACTGGTCGATGCAGTCGACCTCCAACCCATGGAACTCGAAAAGCGGGCCCATCCACTCCGCGTCACGCTGCGCCAGGTACGGGTTCACCGTCACCAGGTGGCAGCCGCGACCTGCCAGCGCGTTCAGGTAGAGCGGTAGGGTCGCGACGAGCGTCTTACCTTCCCCCGTCTTCATCTCCGCGATACGCCCCTGGTGCAGGACGACGCCGCCGAGGAGCTGAACGTCGTACGGGACCATGTCCCATTCGATTTCCGACCCGCCGGCGCGCCACGTCTCGCCAATCATCCGGCGGCACGTTTCCTTCATCACCGCAAAGGCCTCGGGGAGGATGGCGTTGAGCTCGTCCTCGACCCGGTCATGCCACTCCTCCTCAAGTTCGTCGAGCTCGTCGTACAGAGCGTCTCGCTCCTGCATCGACAGCGGCTTTAGATTGGTCTCCGGCAGCGTCTCCGCCATGGCCCCGTCTCCGCCGATCGCGGGCGACTCGGCGTCGGGCGCATGCGTCAGCCGCTCATTGATTTCTTCCTGGCGAGCCTCGATGTCTGCGACGGACTCGCGGATGCGCTCGCGAAAGCGCTCGGTCTTGCCCCGGAGTTCCTCGTCGGAGAGTGCGTCCAGCCCGTCGTAGTATTCGTTGATCTCGTCAACGATCGGCCAGAGCTCGTCGAGTTGACGCTGGTTTCGATCTCCGAATAAATCCTTGAGCCAGTTGAGCATGTGTGCAGTCGGCAGCAGATACGTGCAAGAAAAAACAACGCCCGGTTCGGGGCTCCCGGTCCTGGCGGGTCGCCTCTGAACGAGGCGCGGTGACGCGGGGAAGGTCCGCAGCGTCGCACTGTTGGGAACGACACCGGATCGGGGAGTGACAGAGGCCGTCGTGGAATAGAGACAGCCGGAAACTGGTGTCAATCGATCCATTTACCACGTCGTGAGTAGCACGCGATGCATCTTCATCCGTTCCCTTTGGAGGGGTTCATCGAATGCCGTAGGCGGAGGATCGTCCAGAGTTCAATGACGAGGGATCATCTGTACCGGTCGTGGTCCGGCAGCAGGCGTTTCCGGGATTCATGCCGAGGGATGATCCGGGCCTCCGCTGAACCGCTGCGGGGGATGTCGGGTTGGATAGCACGTCATCGGGACGGCATGCGTCGTGCCGGTGTTCGCATCCTGGGAAAGACGCAGAGCCGCAGTGAGCCGTAAACATCAACATCCAATGGACTCCGACCGCGTTCGATTCGGTTCTGCCGCAATTGCCCTTCTGATCGTGTTGCTGGCCGGTGTCGGCGTCGCGGACGTTCGTGGGCAGGCGACGACTGAGCTCTCCAGCTTTCCCTTCCTTCGCATGGAAGCATCCGCGCGCGCCGCCGCTCTTGGCGGAGCATTCGGTGCTGTCGGAGGGGGCGACGTGAACGTGCTCTTCTACAATCCGGCCGGCCTCGATTCCCTTTCGCATCGTACGGTATCTGCGTCCTACATCAGCCACTTCGCCGGTGCCGACGCCGGGTCCGTCGTTTACGGGCACCACGTCGATCGCTGGTCCACGACGCTCGGCGCCGGCATCCGGTTTCTGTCCTGGGATGATTTTGACGGTCGAAACGTGCAGGGCGAACCCACGGGCAGCTTCGGTGCGGGTGATCTCGCCTTGACGCTCGGCGCCGCGCGTGCCTACCGGTCCCGGTGGCGCTTCGGGGCCAACGTGAACATGATCTACTCGTCCATTGAGACGGCCCGAGCGTCTGCGCTGACGATGGACGCCGGCGTCCGCTACCACCGTCCGGAGCAACTTCTGACGATCGGCGCGTCCGTCCACCATGCCGGGGTGACGCTGGACGGGTTCGCCGGAGGCAGCGAACAGTTGCCGTTCGACGTGCGTGTGTCGGCATCCAAGAAACTTGCTCACGCTCCTTTTCGCTTCGTCCTGACCGCCTACGACCTGACCGGCTGGGGGACCGGCGTGATCGGCGGCTCCACGGTCGATCACGTGCTCGGGCATCTGGTCCTGGGGACGGAGCTCTCGCTCGGCGAGGTCGTCGACCTACGCCTTGGCTACAACCACCGCCGTTCCACGGAGCTCGCCGTTGCCGAACGACTCGACCTCGCGGGCATCGGCGTGGGTTTTGGACTGCACATCTCCCGCCTGTCCGTCGATTACGCGTACAACTCCTGGTCGACGACCGGCGGGCTGCACCAGTTCACGCTCCGATCGAGCATCTGACGAAAGGATCGGTCCGGCACCCCCGCCTTTTTCCGGCGCCGACCAGACGGGGGAGCGGTACCGGGCAGTGACGACAATCCGCCCCGGTGGCATCAGTACTCCGTCCGATTCTCGTACGCATCCCAGGCATCGAACGGCCGCCCGGCCTCGTCCGCCAGCAGGTTCTGCATTGGCAGCGTGCGCTCGCCCGGCGGCTTCTCAATCTCGCGGTAGATGTGATCATCGTCGAAGCCGGCCTCGGCCGCTTCCTGTCGGGTGGCGGCATACAAGACGCGGTCCAGGCGCGACCAGTAGATGGCACCCATACACATCGGGCACGGCTCGCAACTCGTGTAGAGCGTGCATCCTGTAAGCTCAAAATGCCCGACGGCATCGCAGGCCGAGCGGATCGCGACGACCTCTGCATGAGCGGTGGGGTCGTGGGAGGCCGTCACGCGATTGGTCCCGCGGGCGATGATCTCCCCGTCGGAAACGACGAGGGCGCCGAAGGGCCCGCCGCCCCGCTCGACGTTTTCGACGGCAAGGGAAATGGCCGCACGCATGAACCGCAGGTCAGAGTCCGTTGGCATAAGGAAAGGGGAGTCGGAGAAGGGACGGAAAAACGGTCGTCGCGGCGATAGGGAAAGGGCAATTCGGCCCTGCGTTCCAGGCGGGGTGCTTGACTCCGCCCGAAGCGGGTCGTTTCTTCACATAGCCGATCCGGTCACCGCGGGCGTTCGTGCATGTGCGATCCCGTGACGGACGGATTCAGGCGTAGACGGCCCCGCCATTGTCTCCTCCCCCTTGCCATGGAGTCTTCGCCCGACATGATTTCGCTTGCCGATCGTGCCCGCCCGCTGAAGAAAAGCCACATCCGGACGATTTCGAAGGCGGTGAAGGCCGTCGACGGCATCAACCTCGGGCAGGGGATCTGCGACCTCCCCACGCCGGCTCCCATCAGGGAACGGACGCACGAGGCGATCGCAGCCAACCGTTCGATCTATTCGCATCACGCCGGCATCGAAGCCCTGCGTGAGGCCATTCTGGAGAAGGCCAGGACGTTCAATGAGCTCCCCGCGTCCACGATCGACGAGGTGGTCGTGAGCGCCGGGTCCACGGGGGCCTTCGTCATCGCAGCGATGACATTGCTCCAGGAGGGCGACGAAGTGATACTATTTGAGCCGTACTACGGATACCACCGTAACATCCTGAAGCTGACCGGAGCCACCGTTCGGTACGTCCCGCTCGGGAGTCCGGACGATGCGTTCGACCCGGAGGCAATGGAGGCCGAACTGACCGACCGGACCCGGGCGGTGATCGTCAATACGCCGGCCAATCCGAGCGGAAAGGTGTGGCGGAGAGACGAGCTGGAGGCGCTGCTCACGGTGATGCAGAAGCACGATCTGATTGCTATCACCGATGAGATCTACGAATACATGACCTACGACGATGTCGAGCACGTCTCTCTCGGTGCACTACCCGGGGCGTATGAGCGAACGATTACCCTGTCGGGATTTTCGAAAACGTACAACGTGACCGGGTGGCGACTTGGCTATGCGGTGGGACCGGGTCCGCTCCTGGAGAAGATGGGTCTGATGAACGACCTGCTCTACATCTGTGCACCGCGACCGTTACAGCACGGCATGCTGGCCGTGTTCGGAGATCTGGATGATGATTACTACGCGTCCCTGCGGGCCGATTACCATGAGCGGCGCTCGCTCATGTGCGAGACGCTCGAGGCGATCGGGTTCGATGTCCCGTGGCCGGAGGGTGCCTATTACGCGTTTGCCGACGTGTCCCCGATCCAGCACCGTCCGGGGTTCTCCAGCGACGAAGAAGCGGCCGAGACGCTCATCTGCGAATCGGGCATCGGCTGCGTGACCGGCCGGTCGTTCTACAGCGATCCCGCCCGCGGGGCGACGAAGCTCCGATTCTGCTTCGGGAAGGAACTGCCGGTCCTGAAACAGGCATGCGATCAGTTGCGCACAGCGTTCGGATGAATTAGGGACGTATGTGCGGTGGGTTGTTTGTGGTCTGTCGGATCCAGATCCAACATTCCCCAATCCCCAATTCGTAATCTCCGATCCCCATCCTTACTTCTCGACGAGGGCCTGAAGGACGTCGTCGTGGAAACGTCCGTTCGTCGCCACGATGCCGGTGTTTTCGGAGAGGAGCGGTGCGTGGGTGAAGTCGAGGGCGTTCCCGTTTACATCGGTGACGGTGCCTCCGGCGGTTTCGACGACGAGCATGCCGGCGGCGTGGTCCCAGATTTTCTCCGTATAGTCGCTTCCGGGACGAGGCAGGCGGAAATAGATCTCGGCGTCCCCGCGGGCTACGATGGCGTACTTCGCCTGGCTGTCCATGCGGATCGGTTCCGCCTCGATGCCGAGTCGGTGGCCCGTTTCTTTGGCCGTGTCGTGCGACGAGTGGGCGGATACGAACGAGTCCGTAAAGCGGCCGTTGGCCGGCGTCTCGGCGTCGGAGGTTTGAATGGCGGTCCCCTCGTCATCGTCTCCGTTCAAGGAGACCTGGTACGCGCCATCGCCTCGTACGGCGATAAAGACCTGTCCGGTCGAGCCATCGTCTGCGTCCAGGTCGGCCGGAAGGTTCGGACAGGCGAGGGCGGCGACCCGCGGGGTGCCGTCCACGATCAAGGCGAGGGCGATCGCGTACTGGTCGCCCCGCACGAACCCTTTGGTGCCGTCAATCGGGTCCAGCGTCCAGAATCGGTCGCTGTAGGATCCGGCATTGCCCTCATCGATCCAGGCGCAGACCGTGTTGGGGGTGACGCCCGACCGGATCTGCTGAATCTGCTGTGTGACCTGAAGGAGTACGCCCTGATTGGAGCGAAGGTCGGACGAGTCTTCCTCGGCGATGATCGGGTCCTCGGGGAAGGCCTCCCGTAGCGCGTTGCAGATCAGCGCCTGGCTTCCGAAGTCGGCTACGGTCACCGGCGTCCGGTCGTCCTTCTCGATGATGGCCGGGTCGATTTCGGACTGGACGGCCTGGCACAGAGTCGCCGCTTTGCGGACGGCCTGAAGGGCAACCTCACGTTCGCGATCGTACGAGGTAGGCATCGGGGAGTCGGGTCGTTGGAGGGCAGGGCGGTGAGAGCGGCGTATACACCGATGCCTTACGCCGACTGCCACGCGCACGGTTCACCCGGCAGACGGATTCGCGATGAGAAACGGGGGGGTGTCGGGCGAGCGGGGAGATGCTAGTTCGCCTCCGGCCGGTCCGGTGCGTCTTCCTCGTCGAACGTCTGCATGATCAGGGTGGCCAGTTCGGTCGTACGCTCGGGGTCCGGCTCGTCCAGTTCTTCCTCCTGTTCATCCTCCGGACCACGGTGGCCGAAGAGGTAGGGGTCGTCCGTGTCCGTCCGATCGCGGAGCCGGTCGAGGTGCTTTTTCAGACCGCTGCGGAGGCTGGCGGGGACCTCGATGACCTGCGATTCGTCCGACTCGCGATCGTGTACCGTGACGGTCGAATCGCCCAGCTTCACGTCCGTCGCCCGTAGCTGCATGGCCTGAGTGAGCTGGATGTCGCACCGGAGCAGAAGCTGGCCGAACAGGCTTCGCGTCGACGACGGGACGCGCGACGGCTTCATTTTCTCCTTATCGTTCTCCTCGTCCTCCGCCTTTCGCACGTCGGCAAGGTAAAACATGATGCCGTCCAGAGCCCGGTTGCGCTCCGGGTCGGACACCTCCGAGCGCGTATCCAGGAAGTCCATGAAGTCGGATACGCTACTCATCCAGAGCCAGGGCCGGTCGTGCACCTTGCAGTAACGCCGGTAACAGACGACCCAGACGCCGTAGGCCTCCGCTCGCTTCGAGGGCACGCCGAACTGCGGAGCCAGCGAACGGATGCTCGACAGCACTTCGAATTCCGTCTGATCGAGCGCGATCGTCGGCTTCTCGGTAGAGGTCATAGATGCGCCGGAACGTGATTCGAGGAGGACGGCCGGGTAGGATGCGGGCAGAATGGCCCGTCGGATGCCGTGCGAACGACGTGCCAGTCCGCGCCGGTCCGGGGAATCGGCGGCTGCGCGCCGCAGGCGGGGTGTCACGGTCCCATTGGAGATATCCGTTTGGAAATATTCTTTACGAAGCTTCCGGTGAAATCGATTCCTGATACACGGATTCGCCTGTAACGCTTCGAGGGCGGCCGTGCGACGATTGGGTGTGTGTCTGCGATCATCGGCACGAAGCGCCCGGTTCTCTGCTTGACAGTTTCTTCATCATCGCGTTATTTTGCAAACCCTGGAACGAACGGTGCGGGGTTGGCTGCCGACGGGACGGGCCACGACTCACGAATCAGATCGGCTATCTCCATGCGTGTATACGATGCTGACCACATTCGCAACGTCGTTCTTGCCGGGCATCAGGGCAGCGGAAAGACGGCTCTTTCCGAAGCCATGGTGTATGCCAGCGGTGCGCTGGACCGTCTTGGGTCCGTTTCGGAGGGCACGACGCTGAGCGATTATCACCCGAGCGAGAAGGAGCGGCAGATGTCGATTTTTACGTCGATGCTGCACGCTGAGTGGCGCGGTCACAAGATCAATATCTTCGACACCCCGGGATACCCGGATTTCGTGAGCGAGGTGATTGCGCCGATGAAAGTGGCCGACACGGCGCTCTACGTCATGGACGCACGGGCCGGTGTGCAGGTGGGGACGGAGCTCGCGTGGACGTACGGCGAGATGACGCAGACGCCCTCCATGTTTGTGATCAATCACCTGGACCACTCGGATGCCGATTTTCGCCTTCTGGTGGAGCAGATCAAGGAGCGGTTCGGGCGCGGGGCGACGGTTGTTCAGATTCCGGGCGGGGCGGGGACGCGCTCGATCATCGACGTGTTGCGAATGGAGGAACTGCATTATCCGGAGGGCGAGCGGGAGCCGGAGATTCGCGAGATCCGCGATGCATTCCGTGACGAGGCCGAAGAGCTTCATCGGACGCTGGTCGAGGATATCGCCGAGAACGACGAGAGCCTCATGGAGCTCTACTTCGACCAGGGCGAGCTTGACGAAGATCAAATGCGGGAGGGGTTACGCGCCGCGATGATCCGGCGGCAACTCTTCCCGATTTTTGTGACCAGCGCGACCGAGGCCCTCGGCGTATCGCGGCTGATGAGTTTTATCGATAACGTGTGTCCGTCCCCCGCGGCAAAACCCGCCGAAACGGTGGACGAGGAGACCATTCTCGCAGACGAAGAAGCCGACGAGCCGCTGGCGTTCGTTTTCCGCACCATGAGCGAGGAGCATGTGGGGGAATACTCCTTCGTCCGCGTCTACGACGGAATGCTGACAGCCGGGCAAGACCTGCTCAATCCGCGCACCGGCAACACCGAGCGCATCGGGCAGATCTACTCGATCAACGGCAGCACACGGGAGAGCGTCCAGAAGATGGTCGCCGGCGACATCGGGGCGCTCGTGAAGCTAAAAGATACCCACACGAACGATACGCTCCGTGGAACCGGCCGCGACGAACGGGTGAAGCCGATTGAGTTTCCGGAGCCACGCTACCGAATGGCGGTCAAGGCGAACCAGGACGGCGTGGAAGACAAGCTCGCGCAGGGACTTCACCAGATTGCCGCAGAGGATCCCTCGCTCGTGTTTTCGCACGACCCGCTCCTGAACCAGCTCACGCTGAGCGGACAGGGGGAGATGCACCTTCAGATTGCGCGCGGTCGTCTGCAGCGCCGATCGGGCGTGGAGATCGAGTTTGCACGGCCCCGGGTTTCGTACCGGGAGACCGTGCGGTCGCGTGCGAGAGCGTCCTACCGTCACAAGAAACAGACGGGCGGTGCCGGGCAGTTTGCGGACATCTCGCTGATGGTGGAACCGCTCGACGGTGCGTTCGATGTGCCGTCCGACGTGAAAATCCGCGGGGAAGAGACGGTGATGACGGAATGGGACGCCGAGGTGCACTTCGTCGACGCGATCGTCGGGGGGGTGATCGACATGCGGCGCTTTTTCGGCGCCATCCAGAAGGGGGTCCTGGACGCGATGGCGGAGGGTCCGGTGGCCGGCTTCCCGGTCGGGGATGTCCGCGTCGTGATCTATGACGGCGGGATGCATCCGGTCGATTCTAACGAGGCCGCGTTCAAGACCGCCGCGTTTCAGGGCTTTCGCGAGGCCTTCCGGAAAGCAAAACCCGTCATGCTCGAGCCGTTGCACGACGTCACCGTCACCACGCCGGACGACTTCACCGGGGACGTTATTGGGGATCTGAACACGCGCCGGGGCCGGATCCAGGGAATCGAGACGGAAGGCCCATTTCAGAAGATCATCGCCCAGGTTCCAGAGGCGGAGCTCTTTCAGTACTCGACGGCGCTTCGCTCGCTGACTCACGGGCGCGGCATTCACCATGCGCGGTTCAGCCACTACGAGGCGATGCCCGCGAATGTCCAGGAGCAGGTGGCGTCCGCCGACGCGGAAGATGCGATTCCCGCGTGATGTGGACCGTCCGGCGGCCGACCGGTCGCGCGCACATTTACCTCAACAAATGAAGGCGGACCCGACCGAAGTCGGGCCCGCCTGTGCGCTTCGGGATAATCACTCGCGGAAGCGAGGGGAGTTACCTCTTGATCTTCAGCTTGAAGGTGATGGGCATAGCCATCTGAACCTTCACGGCTTTCCCTCGCTGTCGGCCCGGTTCAAACTTCGCCAGGCTTATGACGCGAAGTGCCTCGGCATCGAGGAGCGGGTGACGCCCTCGGATGACGGTGGGGTTTACGACGTCTCCTTGTTCGTTGACGACGAATTGGACGAACACGCGTCCCTCAATACCGGCCTTCTGCGCAAGGATGGGGTACTCAATTTGGCTCTGCAGCGCGGCCAGGCCACCGACCAGTTCAGGCTGGTCTTCGACGACGACGAAGATCTCATCCTCGTACGTCTTCTCGTCCTCCTGCGACTCCGGTGCGGGAGGCGGAGGCGTTGCGGCAACCTCGAGCGACTCGTTCAGATCGAGGGTCGCGTCGAAGTCGAAGGTTTCATCTTCCAGCACGACGTTGTTGGCCACTTCAATCGGGGCAGCCGGGCGCGGCGGTGCCGGCGCACGAATCTCCTGCTCCGTTTGGGCGACCTCCTCCATCACCACGACGTCCTGCTCGCTAAGGGTGATGTCGAAGCTGTCATCCGTTTCGAACCGTAGAGCCGTGAGGCCCAGCAGGATCGCAAGTGCAAGGACGAATCCGAACTGGAGCGTCGGTCCGTACTGCGACTTCACGCTCACGCCGTCCTTCTTCCAGGGCTTTCGGGAAGGGGCCGTACGATTCGGAGCTGTTGCATGGAGGGTTGGAATCCCGTCTTCTCGGCTCCGGATCGTCTTGCCGTCGCCGCTCTGCACGCGCTCCTTGCGCGGAGAATCGGATGGTCGTTCCGGCCTGGGCGGTCCCGTAGCCGGTGTGCGTTCGGTGACGTTTCTGCGCTGTGTGTTATCTTTGGTCGCAATCATGACAGTCCCCACCGTCTAACCTCATTGGATGCGAATGGCTTATCGGGGAGCCGAGGGGCCTGTCCCGAGAAGCTCACTCAAAACATCATCTATGTGCGGCAGAGGCGATAGCAGGGCCGTTCCGACACGCAGGTGGGGAGATCCTGAGGAGAACTGTACGGACGTCGTACGCGGTCTTGTGGGGGAAACCCGTACGCTGGAACTCCCGGCGAGTGCTGGCGCCTACGCGGTCCGACACATGTCGTCGAAGTCCGGCAGGTCGTCCAGAAAGTCGATTGGGGCGGACGAACGATCGATCCGGCAGGCGTAGTGCTCGATGCCGTTGGTGACGGCCAGAAAGGGGGCGCCGAGCGCAAGATTATACCGCGACGCCTGATCGAAGACCGACTGGTTGATGGATTGTCCGGGTGCCTTGCATTCGACGAGCAGGAGGGGCTGGGCCCGGCGGTTATGAACGACGACGTCCGCGCGCTGCGGCTGCCCCTGAATATCTACACGCTGCTCGATGGACACGAGTCCGCTCGGTACGCCGTGCGCGTCGACGAGGTAGTGCACAAACTGCTGGCGAACATGCTCCTCGGGGGTCAGGCGAACGTACTTCCCACGGAAGACGTCGTACACCATGCGTTTCCCGCCTCGATCCGTCGTCCGAAGCTCGTAGACCGGTAAGTTGAGCTCAGCGTTCAAGGGGATACGTTCAACGTTCAGGGTTCAACGTTCAGGGTTCAACGTTCAGCGTGGCCACCACGCCACCCGTCATCAATCACTCTCAACCCCACATACAAACCTACATGCATACAAACCCCCCACATTCACACCTTAACACCCTTAACACATTAACACCGTAACACCGTAACACCTAAGCCCCGTCACTCCATGCCGGCGGTCGGCGATGCGGGGCCTTCGCCGTAGCCCGTCATTTCGACGAATCCGTGTCCGCGTACGGGGCTTCCCTGGGACGATCCGTCGACAGTTACCGCGCCTTCCCAGTAGCGAACGGAGACGTTCAGTTCTTGGTCATCAAATGTCGCGTCCACGTGGAGGTCAAGGTCCTGGTCGGGGATGTGCAGGCGCCACTCGGTGGGGTACTCCCGCGACCCGTCGGGCGTGCGGTACGTATCCAGAACCTGCAGCGAGGCGTCTTCTCTTTCGATGCGGGTGGTGGAGCCGTCCGGGCCGACCACGATCCCGTCGGTGTACATGCTGGCGGATCCGTCCCGGTTGCGAAGCTGATAATACATCAGATCGCGGCCGTCGTCGAGTTGCAGGGCGAACCAGTCCCAGCCGACCTGGTTCTCGCTGAGGGCCGACGTGCTCCACTCGCGGTCCATCCAGCTCAGACCGGATACCTCGATGCTGTCCCCGTCGATCACCACCGTGCCCTCGGTAGCAAGACGCGGGTACGTATAGTAGTAGGACGCATTGCCTTCGCCCTCGCCCTTCTTCGACAGGCCCCGATCGCCCTGCAACACCATTGGCTTGGTTGGTGTCAGCACCAGGTCGGCGGCGGCGCCGTTGCCGTGCGCGCGGAGGCGAATTGGGAATGCGCCGTCGATGAGGGGACGCGAGGCGGTGTCCGCCGTGGCGATCATCCAGTCGTCGAGCCAGACGCGGAACGGGTCGGCCTGAGCACCGGCGAGGCCCAGGGCACCTCGACTGAAGCGCTCAACGTCATACTGCGTTTCGTTCGTGATGTCGCTCACCGCGAAATGCGCCATGTACATCTGGTCGGTGGACCAGGCCGACCGCCCGGTGTCTGCCGCTACGGGACGCACCGGCGCCTCTCCCGCCGGCGGCCGGAGAGCAATTTGGAAAATGGTGAGCTCGAAGCCAACATCGCGCGCCCCGGGACCCGGCTGCCGGCCGGGGGTTCGCGCCGCTCCCTCCGAATCCAGATTTCCTGTAATGTACCACCACTCGGTTTTGAACGCGGGATGCGGGCCGTGGTCGTCCGGAAACGTGAAATCGACCACCCGGTCCGCGCGGGCGTAGCCGGTGGTGTCGCTATCGCCCATGGCGTCGGCAACGGCGACGGAGGTGTCGAGCGGGTCGTCGTCCTCCGTTCGGGTCGTCAGCCAGTAGACGGCGGCACCGAGAACGGCGACGATCAGGGTGAACACGAGTGCAGTGCGACGCATGAATCGGACGAGTGGATGGCGGCAATGACGAACGGGCAGGCACAGCACGGACGATTCCGCGCTTCCGGAGATCCGCAAGAACAACATCCTTACGAAGCGGAGCGAGTGGTGCGTACGATTTTCATGTAACGAGACGAAGACCTGCAGCGTAGGTGAAATTGGAATGTAAAAATAAGATGTAATGCATGTAAGAACACGTGCCTGTCTACGTCCGGGATAATACCGTGGCGAAGACCCCCCATGCGCCATCCCGACCTCGTTCGATTCTTTGCCCCTCACCGATTTCACGCTCTCATGCGACAACCCGCACGATTTTTCTTGCGCGCCGTCTTTGGCCTTGCGCTCCTTCTGCTGGTACCGGCAGACGGAGTTGCGCGGGCGCAGCAAGCGCCGTCACAGGATACCGAAGAGCCGCTTCCGACCGATCCCGCCGTCCGAACCGGGACGCTGGACAACGGGATGCGGTACTACATCCGCCAGAACGACGAGCCGGAGGATCGGCTGCAGCTTCGTCTCGCACTGAACGCGGGATCCATTCTCGAAACGGATGCCCAGCGCGGGCTCGCGCACTTTCTCGAGCACATGCTCTTCAACGGTACCGAAAACTTTGAGGAGCAAAAGCTGATCGACTTCCTCGAGCGTACGGGCATGGAGTTCGGTCCGGACGTGAACGCGTACACCAGCTTTGACGAAACGGTGTACAAGCTGCGGGTGCCGACCGACAGCATGGACCTGGTGGAGACCTCGTTTACTGTTCTCCGCGACTGGGCGTCCCGCGCGACTCTCGCAGAGGAGGAAATCGATAAAGAACGCGGCGTCGTGATCGAAGAGTGGCGCCAGAGCCAGGAGACGGCACAGGGGCGCATGCAGGACGACATCGTGTCGACCCTCTTTTCCGGCTCCCGTTACGCGGATCGTCTCCCGATCGGCGACACGTCGGTCGTGAAGAATGCCCCGTACAGTGAAGTCCGCGACTACTACCGCACGTGGTACCGCCCCGACTTGATGGCGATCGTTGCCGTGGGCGACATGGATCCCGATACGCTCGAGGCGATGATTCGCGACCGTTTTGCCGATTTTGAAGCACCGGACGATCCGAAGGAGCGGGAGACCTACGACGTCCCGGCCCACGAGGACACGAAGTACGCGGTGGTCACCGATCCGGAGTACCCGGTTTCGACCGTCGCGACGATTTTCAAGACCGATGCTGAGCCGGTTCAAACCCGAGAGGACTTCCGCCGGATGCTGAAAGAGCGGCTGTTCTTCAGCATGTTGAACGCCCGGCTGTCGGAGAAAGCGCAGACGGGAGACGTCCCGTTCGTGGGGGCGGGCGCATTTAATTTCTCCCTCGCGCGGCCGATGAAGGGCTACGGACTGCAGGCGCAGGTGCCCGAAGACAGCGTTGTTGCCGGCATGGAGGCCCTGCTGACGGAAGCAACGCGCATTCGCCAGCACGGCTTCACGGATACCGAGTTGATCCGCCAGAAGCGTGACCTACTCCGCTCGTACGAGACATCGTATCGCGAGCGGGAAAACATCCCGTCGCAGTCGCTTGCCCAGCAGTATGTGCAGCTTTTCCTGACAGGGGAGGCGGTGCCCGGTATTGAGACCGAGTACGAGCTCGCCCAGGAAATCCTCCCAACGATCAATGTGTCGGACGTGAATGCGGTCACCTCGACCATCGTTGCCGACCGGAACCGTGCAGTGCTGGTCCAGATGCCGGAGAAGGACGGCCTTGAGGCGCCGTCGACCGATACACTTGCCGCCGTGCTCGACCGTGTGCGCAACAAGGAGGTCGAGCCGTATGAGGACGAAATGTCGGATGTCCCGCTGCTGGCGAACGTGCCGGAACCGGCGGGTGTCGCGTCGACGGAAACGATCGACACGCTGGGGACCACGGTCTGGACGCTTGAAAATGGCGTGACCGTCGTTCACAAGCCGACCGAGTTCAAAGACGACGAGGTACGCTTCACGGCCACCAGCCCCGGCGGCACGTCGACGATCGACGATGAGGCGTACCGCTCGATGCGCTTCGCGCCGAACGTGGTGCGACAGAGCGGGGTGGGGCCGTTCAACAACACGACGCTGAACAAATACCTCCAGGGTAAGACGGTGAGCGTCAATCCGTACATCTCCGGCCGCGAGGAGGGGATGAACGGATCGGCGTCGCCGGACGACCTTGAGACGCTGTTTCAGTTGATCCACCTGTACGCCACGGAGCCGCGGGTCGATGCCAACGCGCTGCAGTCGTTTCAGCAGCAGGTGGTGGCCCGGCTAAAGAATCGCTCCGCCACGCCGACGGCCGCGCTGCAGGATACGCTGGTGTCGAAGGTCTACGGTAACCACCCGCGTGTTCTGCCGCCGACCGTCGAAGAGGTCGAATCCCTCGACGGGGAGGCGCTTCTCGACTATTATCGAACTCGCTTTGCCGATGCGAGCGACTTCACCTTTACGTTCGCCGGCAATGTATCGGTTGATTCTCTTGCTCAGTATGCACAGACGTATCTGGGCACGCTCCCGACCACCGATCGGGCGGATGAGGTGCAGGCCGTAACGCCCGCCCCGCCGAACGACGTGGTGGAGGCCGAAGTGCGTGCCGGCCAGGGGCAGCGCTCGATCGTCATTCTGACGTACAACGGCGATCTCGAGTACACGCGTGAGAACCGTCATGCCCTGACGACGCTGAAAGACGTGCTCTCGATCAAGCTTCGCGAGGAGCTGCGAGAAAATCGCGGGGGTACCTACAACGTGGGCGTGCGTGACAACACCACCGGGCCGCCGTACAACCGGTACAGCTTCACGGTCTCCTTCGTATGCGACCCAGACCGGGCCGCAGATCTGCTTGCGGCAGCGAAAGCGGAAATCGACTCCGTCCGAACGGGCGGCGTAACGGCGGATGACGTCGCGAAGGTGCAGGAGCAGCAGCGCCGGAGCCGCGAGACGGCGATGGAAACGAACGGCTTCTGGGTCAGCGCCCTGGATCAGGCTTTCACGAGCGAGAGCGTCGAACCGCTCGACATCTATCGCTACGAAGACCTCGTGTCGAGCAGTTCGCCGGAGTCCATCGCTGAGACCGCCAACACGTACCTGAAGGAAAACCGGTACTACCGGATCATCCTGTATCCGGAAAACTTCGATGCCGACGCCGCGGCATCGACGGATAGCGACGGCGCGTCCGCCGGCGAGGACGAGCAGTAATCGCCAGGCACGACGCAGCGATTCACGTCGCCGACCATCACCGACCGCCGGTGCTCATCCCAGGGCATCGGCGGTTTTTACGTTTATGCGTTTTTGCGCTGATGCGTTAGGACGTTGACACGTTGGCACGTTAGTCCGTTATCACGTGAACACATCAACGCTCAGGCCCACGAAACCCGGAACCCAGCACCCGGAACCCAGAACTCAGAACCCAGAACCCAGAACTCAGAACCCTGAACCCTGAACCCCTCACTCCTCCCTGAGCGCCGTGGACGGGGACGTGTTTGCCATCTTGTACGCGGGGTAGAGGCCGGCCAGGACGGCGGCGATGACGGCCAGGGCGACCGCCTGTAGGAGCACCTCGCCCGGCACGTCCAGTTGCAGCGTCCACCCGAAGGAGCGTTTATTGATCACATAGACGAGGACGTAGGCGAGAGCATAGCCGAGAGGCAGCGAAGCCAGTCCGGCGATCAGGCCCATGAGGCCCGTTTGCATCGTCACGTAGCGACCCACCTGTCCTGGCGTCATACCGGTGGCGCGGAGCACTCCGAGTTCGCGTTCGCGTTCCAGCTCCAGCGCCATGAGGGCGCTCAGTACACCGATAAAGGCGACGAGGATGGCCAGCAGGCGCAGGACGGTTGTGATCGTAAAGGTGCGGTCGAAAATCTCGAGCGAGGTTTCCCGGAGGTCGCGATTCGAGCGGATGAACACGTCTTGCATGCCGGCGACGGCGGATCGCATGGCCGGAATGATGTCGTCCGGATCAAGGCCGTCGTCCAGATACAGGGCGATGCCGGAGTAGCCTCTGTCGTCGTAGTGCGACGTGTACGTCTGTCGACTCATCATGACAACCCCGATGTCGGACCCGTAGTCGTAGTACACGCCCCGTATCGGGAATCGGGTCGGCCCGCGGTCGGTCTGGATGCGGAGCGAGTCCCCGACGCCGACGCGATGCTTGTAGCTGTACGGTTCAGAGACCAGCACAAATTCCCCTCCGGCGAATCGCGGCCAGATCTCGTCCGGATCGCCCGATTTGAACCGGTAAATGTCCGGGGTGCTGGGCCCCATTTCGATCGCGACAAGTTCGGTAGATCCGTCCTCGCTCTGAACCTCCGTGCGGCGAACGGAGTGCGCACTTTCGACTCCGTCCATTGCCCGAAGCGTCGTGACCACGCCCGGCTGCAGCGATGCGTCCGAGCGGCGAAAGACCAGGCTCGGCGGTTGGACGTACACGTCTGCCTGCAGCGACTGGGACAGCCATGTGACCACCGTTCCGCGGAAGCTGTCGATCATCACGCCGACGCCGACGGTGGAGGCGATTGCGATGGTCAGGGCAGCGATGGCAATGCCCGTCCGGCTGAGCGTCGTTGCGACGCCCCGCGAGGCCATCCGTCCGATGACCCCTGCGATCCGACCGAGGATCGGTCGCGCCACGCGTGCGGCGGCCAGAACGAAGACCGGCGTGATAAGGGCGGCGGCGACGAGCACGAGCAGCAACGATAGGTAGCCGACAACGATGCTGCGCGTCGGAATCAGCAGCAGTCCCCCGGCAACGGCGCCGAGGACGGCCCCCACCAGTGCGAGGCGTGGGGCGAGCTTCTGGATGCCGCTTTCCTGCGTGGACCGCCGGAGCACCGTGCTGACGGGCGCGTTGGTCGCTTCCCGGGCCGGGGCCAGCGCGGCCGCGACGGTCGTGCCCACCCCGAGGGCGGCGCCTTTCAGGAGCGTGAAGGGGGCGATCGTGAGCTCTCGCACG
>NZ_DAXETW010000080.1:0-8516 GCF_051155795.1 Longibacter sp. | reverse complement strand
AACCCTCACCTTCATGCTGTCGGCGTACACGCGGAGGTCGCTGGTGATGACGCGGGTGTCGGGGGATAGGGCGGGGTCGGCGGCGAGGTAGGTGGTGTTTTCGACGGTTTGGATGGGTTGCACGCGGCGTTCGACGAGAAGCGTGTCGCCGGCGACGGTCCACACGGTCGGGGGCACCCCGGTCTCGCGGGTGCGTAGCGCGCTCCGGGGAATGACCACGTAGCGCGCGTCGCGGCGGGCCTGAATGTCGACGTTGACGAATGCGCCAACCGCCAGGGGCGGGCGGGCGCCGCCGACGGGTTGTTCGCTTCGCCGGGGCGCGACAGTGGGAAGCGTTTCGTACGGGTTCTGGACCCGGACGACGACGTCGACGGTGCGCGTCTGCTGATCGATCGCGCCTTCGACGCGGTCGACGTATCCGTCCCAGGAAAACGTGCTGCTACCGAAGGACGTCCGCACCGTGGCCGGGAGGGCGTCGGGGGACAGGCGCTGGTTTGCGCCCCAGAGCTCATCGATCAACTGCGCCTTGCTGGACGGAAGCGAGACGACGACTTCCACCGCATCGGTCGCGTAGACGGTGGCGATTGGCGTTCCCGGCCCCACGTATGAGCCGCGCGTGGCCTGACGCGTCCGGACGATGCCGTTGAACGGGACGGAGATGCGCGTGCGCCGAAGCCGCGTCTCGGCGTTGTCGAGGGAGGCGCGAGCACTTTCCAGATTCGCCTTGGCCTGGCGGAGCTGGGGTTCCCGGAAGACGAGACGACCGAGGTCCGTGCTATCGGG
Source organism: Longibacter sp. (assembly GCF_051155795.1). Lineage (NCBI taxonomy): Bacteria > Pseudomonadati > Rhodothermota > Rhodothermia > Rhodothermales > Salisaetaceae > Longibacter > Longibacter sp. The sequence goes on along the minus strand of NZ_DAXETW010000080.1, from coordinate 7,733 downwards.
CTCCGGTGCGCTCCCCGTCCGGTCGCGGATGCGCTCGTACTCCTCACGGGCGACGGCCATTTCTTCCTCTGCCTGCAGCACGGCAAACTCGGCCTGCGTCACCTGTGCCTCGGCCTGCCGGACGGCGTTTCGATAATCTGACGGATCGATCTGCGCGAGGACGTCGCCGGCCTCGAAGCGGCCGCCGCTGACGAGCGCCCGGTTCGTCGACACGATACGACCGGCCACCTCCGCGGTGAGGGTGATCTCCTCGGTCGGGCGGACGGTGCCGGTGCCGTGGACGTACAGGCTGCCGGTTCGCACATCCACGGGAGCGGTACGCACCAGCGGTGCGGACGGGGGCGGCGAGGACTTTTCGGGTGCGGGCGCGAACACGCCCAGCAACACGGCGAGGAGAATCCCGGCTCCGATAACGCCGGCGCCGATCAGGTAGGATTTCATGGGAGCGCTGGGTCGGATCTGCGAAAGTCGAATCTACTGGAAGAGGCCTGGCTCGTCGAGCGGGTCCTGCTGCGTCCACGGGCCGCCAAGGGCACGGTAGAGCGTCAACCGGGCAGCGATTCGCTGCTGGCGCGCGGTGGCGGCACGCTGCTGTACGGTCAGCAGGTTCTGCTCGGCATCCAGGAGCGCGAGGTAGTCGCCGATGCCGCGCTGATAGCGACTCTGCTGCGTCTCGAACGACGCGCGGGCGGCATCCAGCTGGTTCTGGACCCGTTCGTAGGCTAGCTGTTGCTGCCGGTCGGCGACGAGGGCGGATTTGACCTCCTGGAACGCCGTCAGAAGCGTTTTCTCGTAAACGGCCAGTTGCTGGCGGTACTGTGCCTTGGTGACATCCACCCGAGCCCACAGTGCCCCGCCCTGGAAGAGCGGCGCCGACAGGTTGGCGATGAGGGAACTGAAGCGCTGGTCGATGTCGAGGAGATTGTCGAGACTCGCGCTCTGCAGCCCGCCCTCGGCCGTCAGGGAAAGGCGGGGAAGCATCTCCGCACGGGCGACGCCGATCTGCTGCCGAGCGGCTTCGAGGCGGGCGGAGGCTGCCATTACGTCCGGCCGCCGGGCGATCAGGTCGGACGGGAGACCGGCGGGGACGGGTTCAAGCGTGAGGCGATCGCGCGATGGGGCGGCGAGCAGGGCCTGCTCCTCCCCGGCAGCGCGGCCGGTCAGCACGGCCAGCCGGGTCTGGGCGTCGTACCGCTCGGCCCGGAGGGGCGGCTGATTGGCGCGCGCCTGCTCCAGTTGCTGGCGGACCGCGTACAGCTCGAAGGAGGACGTGATGCCGCGCTCGTAGCGGTCCTCGGTGACGGCGAGGCGATCCTCAAGCAGCGCAATGGCGTCGGTGGTGAGCGCCTCTCGACGGAGAAGCGACGCGTACTGCGTGTAGGCGGAGATCGTCTGGCTGATGACGGCAATCCGGGTGTTCTGAAGATCGGCCGCCGTGGCGAAGAACTGGCTCAGAGCCGCCTTGCGTTGGCTCCGGATGCGCCCCCAGAAGTCGACCTCGTAGCTGAGACCGAGGCTGGCACTGTATGTGGTGAAGCTGACGCGGTCGGGTGGGCCGCCGGTCTGGGAGCCGCCACCGCCCGTCTGGCCTCCTCCCTGTTGACCGCCGCCCTGCTGGCCGAAGACCGCCCCGAGTCCCGTGTTCAGCGGCTGCGTCTGCTGGTTGACCGTCCCGGTCGCGGTGGCGCTCGGGAAGAGCGGGGCCCGGGCGATCCGGAAGCGGGCCTGAAGCTCATCCAGGCGAGCCCGGGCGGAGCGCAGGTCGAGGTTGCCGACGAGGGCGGAGTCGACCAGCGTTTCGAGCACCGGGTCCCCGAGGCGCGTCCACCAGTCCGTCGGGACGGCGACGGAGGTGTCCGCCGCCGACGCGGGGAGAAGGGGGGAGTCGCTCTCGGCTTTGTAACGCTCCGGCAGGTTCGCCTCGGCCTCGGGCGTCTCCATCGAGGGCGTCATCGAGCAGCCTGCGAGGAGGGCGGCGCCGAGTAGCGCAGAGAGAATGGTTCGGAAAGCGTTCATGCCTGGATGGAAAGGTCGGCAGGGTGAAGAGAGGACGCGTTCGGCCGGGTCCACGACACGGTGTCCACGGCACCGGATCAACGTGGCGCCAGGCCACGGTAGATGAGCTCGAAAATGTGTTCGGTACGGCTGGTCACGAACGCGTCCCAGTTCCCGGCGTCCTCATGCAGTACCTCCACGGTCGGCCGCATGGCGAAGAAAAAGATGCAGGTCGACACGATGGACAGGATGGTGTGGTCGGGATCGACCGGGCGAATGTCCCCGTCCTCCACCGCGGCCCGGATTCGGTCGACCATAACCCGGGGCGGTGCGCCCTCCGTGGTCTTCATCCGGCGCACGTTCTCGGCGACGAGCGTCCCGCCGGCAAGATTCTCCGAGACGATCAGCCGCACGCATAGCTCATTGTCTCGAACGAAGGAGACGTAGCCTTCGATGAATGCCCGGAGCGTTTTCGCAAACGTCGGTGCCTCCGTGAGGGAGGCGCCGAAGGAGTCCATAAAGCGCTGCATGGTATGGCGAAAGACGTCCGCGTACAGCTGGTCTTTCCCGCGGAAGTAGTAGTGCAGCATCGCCTTGTTGATGCCGGCGGCATCGGCGATGGACTGCATCCGAGCACCATCTTTGCCCTTCCTCGCAAATTCCGCCAGCGCCGCATCGAAGATTTGCTGCTCCGTTTCGGAGTATTCGCTGACATCGAAGGACGGAGACGGTTTGGCGTCGCCCTCGGCGTTGTCAGGTGCTATGTTGTCGCTCGCGTCGGACATGAACGTTGACTCTTCGGATCGTAGGCCTTCAAGGAACGCGCGGAGTCTGACGATTTCAACCAGATGGTTAAACCGTATTGTTGAGATGTGGTAACAGACGACGCGCTACGGCTCATATATGGCCTGGGGATACGATGTCGTCACAGTTTGGTGGGGCGAGCCGGTCGTCGACGTCCAGAGCGACATAGCGCGGCAGGGATCGATCCATGAGCCGCGTGTAGACATAGCGACCCGGGCTGTCTGCGCGGGCGTGAGGAAGTGGGGGAGGCGTCACCGGTTGTTCACCGGGACACGGGGGTCGGTCAGTCGTCGCCCGCGGTCAACTCACGTTCGATGATACCGTCGAGGTACGCGATGGCGGCGTCGTCGGTCTCGGGGAGATCGTCATTGAATACGGCGTCCTTCACGGCGCCGGTCGCACGGCGTTCGGGGCCGCTCATGCGCTGGAGCATTGTTTCGAAGAGGTCTCCCCGTCGCAGCGCCTCATCTTTAATATCCATCAGGAACTGGAAGGCCGGGTCGTGCTGGTTCGGGATCTCGCCGTCGAGGATCGCTTCCCGGATCCATTCTTTCGCTATGCCCACGGCAACGCCCTCGTCGATGCCGAGCGTCTCCATGATCTCGTAGCCGTCGACGGGTGGTTCGAAGTTGCGCAGCCGGTCTTTTTCCTCGACCTCCTGCATTTTCTCCTCGACGTCGTCAAACGCGCGGAGATAGCGTCGTCGTCGTCGGGGATTGCCACTCGTGACGTCGCTTCGGACGAAGGTCATCAGGTCGTCAATGTCATCCCCCGCTTCGAACAGAAGGCGGCGGACGGCGGAGTCGGTTACGTCGTCGTCGACCAGCGCGATCGGTCGGTGGTGCAGGCGAACGAGCTTCTCCACGTAGCGCATGCGTTCATCCGTCGGTAGACGCAGGGTCCGGAAGATGCGCGGCACCTTCCGTGCGCTTCGTTCTTCGTGTCCGTGAAAGGTCCAACCGTTCTGCGGGTCGAACCGTTTGGTTTCCGGCTTGGCGATGTCGTGCAGGATCGCGACCCAGCGGAGCCAGAGCGTGTCCTCCCCGTCCCGGTCGGCCGTTCGCTCGGCGACGTTGTCGAGCACCTTCAGCGTGTGGTAAAAATTGTCCTTGTGCCGGCGGCCATTGACCTCATCGACCCCTTTCAGCTCCTGTAGTTCGGGGAAAATGTGTTTCAGAATGCCGGTCGCTTCCAGAATCTTGAACCCGATCGAGGGCTGATTGGCGGCAACGATTTTTTGTAGCTCGGTCGTAATGCGTTCCTGGCTCAGGATGTCGACCCGGTCCGCCTTGATTTTCATCGCTTCGAAGACACGGTCGGACACGCGAAACTCAAGCTGCGTGGCGAACCGGGCGGCCCGGATCATTCGGAGCGGGTCGTCCTCGAACGTTTCCTCCGGGTCGAGCGGTGTGTCGATAGTTTGCCGCTGCAGGTCGGACCGGCCGTCGAACGGATCCAGGATTTCCCCGAAGCGGTCCGGCGTGAGGTGGACGGCCATGGCATTGATCGTGAAGTCGCGGCGGTGCTGGTCGTCGTCCAGCGTGCCGTCCTCCACGATCGGCTTCCGTGAGTCGGACCGGTAGCTCTCCTTTCGTGCGGCCACGAACTCGAGGACAAGCGGTTCGTCTTCGTCGTCCGGCCCCCACTGCTCGGCCGGGATTCGGATGGCGGCGGTGCCGAAATTTGGGTAGACGTGCGCGGTGTATCCGCCGAGGTCCTCCGCCACGGCCCGGGCGAGGTCGATACCGGTTTCCGGTCCGACCGTCACGAAGTCGAGGTCCGTTGTAGGTCGGTCCAGGAGGACATCGCGCACGAGCCCGCCGACGGCGTAGGCTTCAATCGATTTGCGCTCTGCCACCACCCCGATCCGACGCAGAATATCAGCGTACGGGCGGTCATCGAGGGCGCTTGCGATGGACTCGGCGGTGAGAGACGGCACAGGCACGAAATGCGACAGTCGGACAGACGGCGAGGGGGGGCGCTCAAGCGATCCCGACCATGTATAACGACGCGGCGAACACGTCAGTTCGATGACGTGGTGGTTGGCCGCCCTGGATGCGCCGATCTTCGTCCCGATTTTGACGCGCGCGGTCGACGGCTACGACGACCGACCGGCCTCGCGATTGTTGATGATCCTCCGGGCGTCCTCGATGGTTTCAGCAAACCGCACCTGCCCTTCGACGCCCAGTTGCTCCACGAACGCGCGAAGGCCCGGGTGGGGCGAGCGGCCCCCGTCGACCATGAGGAAAAGGCCGGGCTCTGCGTCGAAGACGCGTGCGATGTAGTAGAATAGCGCTCCGATCGCGTCGGACTGCAGCATCACGAGGTCGGGGTACAGGGCCATGACCACAAACCCCGGCTCGATCGATTTGAGCACGTCTCGGAGCGGTGCGAGTTCACGCCGAACGTCCGTCCCGGAAATAGTCCCTTCTGCCTCGACGACGATGTGAGGCGCGGTCCTCGACTGTCGGTAGGAGATCATGGGTGAAACAAGCTCGGAAGACTCTGACGCATCCGGATAGTGAGGCTGGGCAGGCATGGGACGGCGGGCGCATGTCCGTACTCGATCGGAGAGATTCAGGTGGGTTCGTCCAACGGTACGTTACGACCCGCTCGCCTGTTGTGGCGTTTCGGCGGGGCGCTTTTTCGCGAAAACTCCGGTGGGTTTCGGTGTAGTCATACGACCGATGCGCTGCATATCTTGCGATGATGCAGCCGTGTGGGGTCCGCGTGCGTCAGCGGGCTGCCGCGTCGTTGCACCGGGGATCGGCTCAGGGTGCGACGGGCCAGCGCTCAGTCACTTCGTCATCGACCACGACCAGAAGCTCGTCCTGTGTGGCGACGGTGACGCAGGCGTGATTCGGCACAAACCGAACGCGGTCCCCGACCTCGAACGTTGCGGCCCCTGGAATTTCCAGCCAGCCGTGCTCCTCGCTCAGGCCCGTGATGTCGACGTGGGGATGCTCGCGCATGTAGGTTGCGTTGTAAAGAGCGATGCCGTAGCCGTCCGTGCAGGCACCGGTATCGGTTGTTACAACTTTCTTTCCGGCATCAATATACGCGCGTTCCGTACCGGAGTCGTCACGCCGCTTGCTGACGATCCGTCCCAGCACGGTAAGCGCGCAGTCGTCGAGCTCGCAGGCCCCGAGGCCGACCTGGATGGCGTCGTAGAACACGTAGTTCCCGGGTCGAACCTCCGTAACGGTGAGGCCGTCCCGCTCGGCATTCTGAAAATGGGTCATGGTGGGCGTCGACCCGACGCTGATCTCGAAGCGGTCTCGTTCCCGGTCGGGTGTCCCGTCGTCGTACAGGGCTGCAGCCACGTCCAGGATTCGTTCACGCTCCTCGAGGGCCGTCCGTCGAAGGGCGTCGTCCCGCGTTTCGCCTGTCTTCGGGCCGTGGTACCCCTGTCCGGCGTGCGTTAGAACGCCGCAGAGGTCAACTCCGGGAGCATTTGCGACCTGCCGGGCGAGGGCAACCGCCGCGTCCGGCTTGCCGAACGGTACGCCGCATCGGCCGTGGCCGACGTCGACCTCGATCAAGACCTCGACGTCCCGCCCTGCACCGGCGAAGAAATCGGACGCCTGTGCGATTCCGGCTTGCGTGTCGACGCAGAAGGAGATCCGTGCGTCGTCCATCAGCCCGAGAAGTCGCTCGTACTTATCGGCGCCGATGACGGTGTAGGCGAGGCGAATATCGTTGAAGCCGGCGGCGACAAACGCCTCGGCTTCTGGGATCGTGGCGACGGTCAGTCCGTCCGCGCCCTGCTCAACCTGACGCGTTGCGATATCGACCGATTTGTGGGTTTTGATGTGGGGCCGAAGGGCGACATTCTGTTCTGCAGCCCGCGATTGCATCCGCTTGATGTTTCGATCAAGCCGACCACGATCCACGAGAACGGCGGGTGTATGTAGGTCGTCGATCAGCATTCGGGGGCGGAAGAAGAGGAAGGGTGCAGTGGCGCGCTTGCGGGGAGGCGGCAACAGGTCGAAGGCATCGGCCTGTCCACCGGACGTACTAAGGCTGTTCGCGGCGATAGTTCACTGCTCGTCATCCTCCGCGATCTGCGTCGAGAGGATGCTGTCGTCGGGAAGAAGTTGGTCCACGACGTCCATGCCCTCGACGACGCGTCCGAACGCGGTGTACCGTCCGTCCAGGTGGGGCTGCATGCTGTGGGTAATGAAGAACTGGCTGCCCTCGGTGTCTTTCCCCGCACTCGCGATGCCGGCGGTTCCACGCTGGTAGGGGATACGGGTGAACTCGGACCGGATCGTGAATCCGGGTCCGCCCCACCCGTCGTAGCGGTCGACGTCGCCGCCCTGCACGACGAAGTTGGGGACGACGCGATGAAACGGGACGCCTTCGTATGCCCCTTCGCGGGCTAGGCTGGTGAGCGTCGTCACCGTTTGCGGCGCCTGTTCGACGTCCATCTCGATGACCACCCGGCCGCGGTTGGTTTGCAGGGTGAGGCGGGGGTGCCGGCCGAGGGCTTCGGCGCCCGACCAGTCGATCGGTCGGGTGTCGACGGTGCTGTCATCGACCGGTACCTCCGTTCCGGTGTGGTTTTCCAGGGAGGCGGCGGCCGTCGCGCGGATGACCGGGTGCTCGTGCTGAAGCTGCTCCCGGAGCGCGGCGGTGACGGCGTCCGAGCCGGGGACCTCGCCGAGCGCCCGGAGAATCGCCGTCATGCCTTCGAGATCGTCGGGGGTGGAGAGTTGCTGCAGCGTGGTCGTGAGGATGCCGGTTGCGCCCTGCGTTGTAAAGGCGGAATCCGCAAGGGCGGGTGCTGCGGCGTTGATTGTAGCGACGTCCCCACGAAAGACGCCCGCCGCGAGGGGTTCGAAATAGCGCGACACGCGGGCGGGGCTGAGCCGGTCGGCGCCTGCATGTCGCCGTTCCCATCGGTCGGCGATCGCGCTGAGGGCGGCTGCAGC
>NZ_DAXETW010000079.1:0-10254 GCF_051155795.1 Longibacter sp. | reverse complement strand
GTAAGCGTGGCGCGGATGACCCACCGTGTAGCCCGCCGCTCCGGTGGATGACGAAACGGGGTCGTCATCGGGGCCTTAAGGAAGCGGTGGGCGAGCGAGCCTTCGACCGTCATAAGCGGCGCGGCAACCGGGAGCAGGGCTAATGAACCGTGTTGATGGAACGTTGCCCCTCAAAGCACTGATTGCGAGGCCATTGTCCTTCGAAGTCGTTCCATCAACCGGTAGTCAATGTCTCGATGCAGTTGCAGAAACCAATTGCTGCAACATTACCCGCTCGTTTTAAAACGATGACGAAAGCGTAAGCCTGAGTTTACGTCCTCCGTCGGGTGGGGGCGTAGGACGTGGTGAAGCAGTCAAACCTCTTCACTGAACGCCCTTCCGGCCAGAAGCGGCATCTGACTATGCAGGTAGACGTGCTGTTTTCCAATATCGAGCGCCTGCTTCCGTGGCTTCAGCAGCACGGTCCGCTTCTGGTATTCGTCTGGCTTGCACTTGAAAACACTCTCTTCCTCGGTATCATCGTTCCCGGTTTGTCCGCCCTCTTGGTCACGGGGCTGCTGATTCACACGGGTGACGTTGCTCCGGTCGCGATGCTGGGCGCGGCGGTCGCTGGCACACTGATCGGGGATCAGATCAACTATGCCATGGGAAGATGGGGGCTTCGACGGTTCGGCTGCATCCGGCGCGTACTCGAGGACAACGAAGAGGCCCATCGATTCATCGAGCAGTATCCGCCGGTTGTGTATGTCTTCTTCCACTTCCCGCTCTATCTTCGAACGGTTTTCCCTCTCACACTCGGCTCGATGCGTTTCCCGATTCGTCGCTGGCTCTGGATCGACGCGATGGGCGCTCTCCTCTTCGTCGGGGTCTTTACCGGGATGGGATACGGACTCGCACGATGGGTTTTGGACGTGAATGATCTGGCGTCGATGCTCACGAACCTGTCGATCGTGGGCAACGCCGTCATCCTCGCTCTGTCCCTACTTTTTCTGGTCGGCACCGTCCGATTCGTCCGAATCCTCTGGCACGCATGGCGCGCGCCAGTTCCCCAGGATGAGATCGGGTAAACCAGACGAACCGTCAGTCGCCGAGCACGGACGGAAGCCGGTTCCGCTCGTTGATGAGATGAGCGAGTAGTAGGCGCCGGCGTCGAGAAGAGAGGTGTTCAAACCCTTCAGCAAGGGCTCGAATCGCTCGGTCGATGTGCTGACGGCGGACGGCAGGATGTTCGGTTTTCGTGGAAAGGGACGGTGTCGGACGTAGGTCCGGGATGGCGTGATCGTATCCCGCCGGATCCGAGTAGGCGGCGAGGTTGGTCCGGGAACGGGTATGCCGGTGGTCAAACGGGCCCTTCTCATCCGTGGATGCTGTTGATGCAGCACCTCGTGATTTGATGCCATTCAACGGCGACAGGCGGACGATCATGGGGTATCGTCGGTTTTCGCGAGCTTGAGAAAGGTGAAATCCATCAGCCACGTTTCGTAAGCCAACGTAATCATGCGCCACCATGAACCAATAGCGAAGCGATTAAGGATCGTCGCGTCTGGGCGACCCTCTCAAGAAAACCGCCGGAGCGAGCGCGCGTCTGGTGGCGGCTCCCCCCGGCGGCATCCGTCATCGGGCCGCATGCGAGCGAGCGGTCCGGTGAAACGGTGCGTCAATACGAACAGGTACTACGCTACGAGCACGGAACGTTGTCGAGCTCCGGCTCCGCACTCCAGCACGATTTCTCGTTGCCGTTGTAATCGGTGGACTGGATAAAGCCGGCCTTCGTGATCGCGTCCCAGGAGACGGTGGTTTCACTGACGGGCTCCACCTGAACGTACTCGACCGTCCGGCTGTCGCCATCGCGGGCGTAACGGATGGTGTCGCCGGCATCCCGCTGGGCACCGTCGGCAACCTCAAACGTGATGCTCTTCGTGGTCTCACTGTCGACCGTAAAGCTCGCATCAAGGACGTTACTTCGGGCGCCGTCGATCGGGTAGAAGAGCGACCAGGAACCGTTCGTCCCATCAAAGGACGAGCGACCCGTGTAGAGGGAGAAGTTCTGAAGCCCGCCCGTCGGTCCGGTGGCCGAGACGAACATTTCCCACACGACGTCCTCCCCGTCGGGCGTGCCTTCAAGACGGAAGGTTGCGTTCGATGAGTCGGTCTGTGCCGTTGACTCCCACACCCACGTGCCGCTCTCGATGACCGGATCGGCCTGAAGGGCGGCGGCCGTGACCAGCTTGGGGAGGGCGAGGTTGGCCTCGACGGCAAACGTGAGAGCGCTGACGGTCGTTACGCCGGCGAGGACGTGCGTCCCGGCTTTGGCCGAGGCGTCGGCCGACTGCGTCGTCGGATACGATTCGGTGTCGACCTCAAACGCGGCCGGCTCGATCGGTTGCGGCGCGTCCTCCGTGTTGCTGCCGGAGCTGTCGCATCCGGCGAAGACGAGCGCGGCGGTGAGAGCAAAAAGCGTGAGCGTTCGTCGGATGGCAGAAGCAAATGGGGTCATTACGATAGAAGGATCGGTGCAAGGAGAAGGCGGCGGGAGGCACAACGGGCCCGGGGACCCGTCATTATTCTACCGGACAAAGATCGTGCGTCGTCTCATGTCACTCTTGTACGCCGCTATGAACATCGCGGGGGTAACAGGACGGTGATCGCGGAACCTCCAGATGCCCAACGCAGGGTCGACCGGCGCTCTCATTTTTGCGCCGCTGGGCCTTCTGGCGTCCCGCCCATCCGCTCGAGGGTGTAAACCACGTCTCGCGTCGAGCCGTCGGACTGCGGGTATCGAAGGACGGCAGTCCAGCCGGTTCGCGACATTCGCTCCCATGTAAAGTTGTTCATAGCATGTTTTTCCGGTTCGAAATGGACGCGCGCACTGTCGAGCTCCGTCGCGATCCACGTACTGTTGCCGGACCGGTGGAGCAGCGTATCTCCAGAGCGAACAATCTCCCCCGTCGACTCCAACTTCGTCAGGGCGGAGTCGGAATAAACACGGATATGCATCGTCGAGTCATTCACCATATCGATGGCTTCGAAGAACGGCCTGTCCATGTCTCCTCCCGTTCCGCGCCAGGCACCATCCAACCATTGAAGATGGTCGAAGTCTGCGCCGGTGACGCGAACTGGATGACTCGTGCTCGCATCGGCTGTTGTGTCGTCGTCGGATGCCGGATCACGGGTCTCGTCACGGTCGTCGGGTGACGCACATCCCATGATGACGAGCGCCGGGATGAGCGCGAGTAACGCGAAGAGGCTTCGCCAAGGGATGGGCCCGGGTTTCGGAGTCGCAGACATAATCGGCGGGGAGAAAGACAATGGCAGGGTCGAGGAGGTGTCGTGTCACGGTCGCGCAAGCATCGATCCTAACCATCCAACGTGGGAATGCGGCCGGCTCCACCGGTAAGTTCTCGCATCGGCGTGCGAAATCGCACGTCCCGGTGTGCGTAGCTGCACGTTTCCGACACGGCGCCCACACGTCTATCAGGTCCCGCATCAACAGGCAGAGAAGGCGGCCGGTGGCACATTTGTGACGGAACGGTTAAATTTGGGCCACCACGCCGGCGTCACCTACCCGTTTTTCGTTCTGTCTACGACCGTCCTCGACCCATGCGTTCGACCCTGATATGCGCGATCTCCACGCTCCTGGTCATAGCAGTCGTTCTCGCCGCGTGCGGTGGGGACGATGAGCGGGCGGAATCGGACGCCTCCGATGAGGGTCCACCCGCCAGGTCGGCACCAGCCTGTTTGGACGCACAGTTTGCCAGATCGAGCGCCGAGCCGGTTGACCGCGTTCGCATACGAAACGTCCCGATGGTCATGCGGGACTCGCTCTTCGTAAGGGTCGTCGCTTCGGACGATTCGCTTCGGACGCTGGCGCCGGCGCGCCGAGTCGACTCCACGACGGCGGAGATGCAGGTGCCGATCCATCCGGCGTTTCGTCTCGAGGGAGGCGACGTAGAAATGACGCTCTCGAACGGACGGGTAGACTGTCCGTCCATCGAGTTTACCATTGACCCCCTGGAGCGCGCGGACGGAGAGACGGCGGCCGTGCTCGACACCGGGCGAGTGCTGGCTCAGGCGCACGCCCGTCACTTCGGCGTCGACGAGAAGGCGCTCCGGTCCGCACCGATCGATCGGCTCCCCGGCCCGGTCATCCCGATGGCTCTCGCTTTTAGAGCGATGGAGACCCTTCGCACCGATTCATCTGCGCAGGCCATGGACACGCTCGACGTGGCCGTTCTGGATGCCATCCTGGCAAAAGGACGAGCGCAGACCGTGCTTTCCGCTCAGTTGAACCGTATTCGGGCTACCGAACCGATCGTGTCACCGAGCGCCGTGACCGGGCACAGCGGAGATAAACAAGCCTCCCCGTTTCAGCTTGCGTCGCTTCCGGATCGGACGCCCGATCGCGCCGACGCACGCACGGCGCGTCTTCCGGCTGGGTCTCTGCCTCCGGCACGGCCGGTCACGCGGGCAGCAACGCAGACCTACCAGTGCCCGGATGAGGCACCGGTCCGGCCTCCAGATGGATTAATCCACTGCGCGAACTCACTCGTTCGGGTGGATCCACCGGACATTCCGGTCACGACACCGGAGCAGATGAGCAACCTCATGAGCATGTCCCTTCGCGGAGAGATCAGCCTGAGTGAAGGCGTCGTCGAGCATCTGGACCGGGCGATTGCGACGCTCGATGCTTCCACGGCGGCGTACGGCTGGGCCACGGCCAGCATGCCGACGCCGCAGGCGAAGAAGTGGTCCGCGGCGCTCGGATCTACGATGTTCGGACAGGCCGTTTATTTGAAAATTATCAAGCTGATGCGTCAGGCGGAGAGCCAGACCCTGCCGCGACACATCGCAGAAATGTCCGCTCGAATGAATCCGGCCGTCTACGACGAGGACGACGATCGAACCGGTCGCATCCAGGATATCCGCCTCCGGGTCGTTAGCAAGGGCTGGAAGCTGGATCGAACGCTGATGTCCATGGCGATGTCCACCATGGATATCGACTGGGTGAAGGGAATGTCTTTTGAGCTCAAGCAACTGGGGGTACCCGACATCGCACTACCCTCTGGAAATGAGCCGATCAACGAACTTTTCAGCACTCTTTTCGGCGAAGCGGTCAATGAACGTGCGACGAAGGATGGCGAGTCGACCGGCCTGCTGGCCTGCGTGCCATCCCAGAGCTACACGGTGTCGGTATGGGATACGGGATGGAACAACACCCGGATTCTGGATGGTGCCTCCGTTAAAGCCGTCGATTGGTACACCTACAAGCCGGTCACCGTCGGCGAGACGCGATTTAAGATTTCCCTGGCCGCGCCGTCGTACGACGACGTTCGGTTTGCGGGACAGGGCGCGCACGTGTGTCCCGTCGTGAAGGTCGAACCCATCGACGTTAAGGTGTCTCCGGCACGCGCCTCTGTGCAGGCGGGGCAGACGGTGACGCTGAATGCGGTCGTCGATCATGCCGAGGATCCGTCGCTCGAATGGGAGGTCGTGCGAGGCGATGCGTCGTGGCAGCGGACGGGACGCCACCGTAGCGATCCACAGCGAGAAGAGGTGGAGGTGACGATGCCGGATCCGCTGCAAGGGACGGTTGTCGTGAAGGCGCGCAGCACGGCTGACCGAAGTCACCTGCTTACGGCATCGAAAGAGCGATCGGGAGAGGCGCATCTTGGAGACGGTCCCGAGCAGATCGCCGGGCTCTGTGATCCGGACGTCATGGTGGATGCTGTGAATGAAGACGCGTCGACCGGTCCGGTGATGAATCCAGCGTATCTCGATTCTCGCGGCACGCAAACGCCCCATCCCGTTCGGCTGAACGTCTCCGGGCTGGGCATGACCGGGGGCGTGGCGTGCTCGCACCATGTCGGAATCATCGGTGAGGAAGGGGCCAGGATGGCCGGGCTCATTACCAGTGGAGAGGCAAATGCTGGGATTCAGGCTCGAGTGGAGGCCATGGAAGGGATTGCCGAGAACCTCGACAGTTTGCACGCAACCGGGAACCCGTCCGGACAGGCGATGGGAGATGCAGGGCAACGTCTGGAGGAGGCGACGACTCCTTCCGGTGGTCGACTCGATGACGTCGTATTTCAGATTTACAGCCCGACCGCGGTAATCTGGCAGACCGGAAGCCTTGACGACCCCCGGGCCGTGGCACATGGTGGAACCGCGGGATGGGCTCCGAATGCGTCGTTTCTCCTGAACATTCACCTCCCGGAGACGCGTCCGGCTGATCTGCAGCCCGGCAAGACCTATGCTGCGCGAGCGGTGGCCGGGGAGGCGGAAATGGCCGGTGTGGTGCCGACGCTCGGCGGCTTTTACAGTCGATGGAATGGGCAGGTCATCGATACGCCGGAATGTCCCGGTGCCGACGGCGAGCGCGAGGAGGTGCTGAAGGCCTGTCGCGGCGCTCAGCAGCGGATGAAGCAGTTGGAGAAGCGCATCGACGCCGCTGGTGCTGCGGCGGAGGGGAAAATGAACGAAGCACTCAAAGACGTCCCGGAGGGGTTTCGACCAGATATCCCGGCCTTCTCGGACATGTTAGAGCGAGGAGTAGCCGAAGCGGTAAACTGTGAGATCGAGGCGGGGCTCCGCTCGTTCAGCGGGACGATCGAGGAGGTCAGCGGGACGCTGACGGGAACGGTCACCATCACGGACATCACGGACACGGAGCTGGTGGGTACGTTTGTGCTCCGCGGGTCGGGGACGAAAACGATCGCTACGTACGAGCCGGTTGCCTGTCGAGAGCAGCCGGGGATCATCACGGGCACGCGACGTCGCACCGACACGCAACGGGGCCAGATTTCCGTCAGCGGCGAGTTGCACGCACCGAACGTGGAAGGCGGGCAGTTTCGCGTCACGATGACGACGGTCGAGGTGGATCCAAACCGATGAACGGTGCCCGGGGCACGATCATCCGGGTACCACCCGTGAAAAGCATCTAATCCCGTCGCCGCGAACGAACCTCCCCGGGTTGATTCAGGTCCATTATCTGCACCCTGACCATTCACCTACGGTTGGAGTGCGGCACCGATCAATCCTGAATCAGTTACTCCTCTGGTCATCTCGAATCCCGTTCGTGCACTTATCCAAGGGATCGGTCGCGGCCTGGTGTCGCTCGGTTGGATCGACAGGGAACGGGCAAGCCGCATCGCCACATTATCGTGGCCCCGTGTCATCACCGGCTTGGCGCGAATGTCGAAGGCCACGGCGGACGTGGCCATGGTCGGGGTGGCGCTCGGTCCCGCTGCGATTGCCGGGGTGGGGTACGGGCTGCCGTTCTGGATGCTTGCGTTTATCCTCGGCGGCGGTATCGCCGGTGGGACCATCAGCCTGGTATCCCAGCGTATTGGTGCCTCGCAGGATCGAGCGGTCAGCGCCGCGATCACGGTGAGTGCTGTTGTCGCTGCCGCGTGTACGCTACCCTTCGTCGCTGCTTTCGTGATCGCGCCGGAGCCCTTCATCCGGCTGATCGGGTCGGGGGAGGCGGCCATCGGCTACGGCGCCGACTATCTCCGAGTGGCGAGCCTCGCCATGCCCTTCGCGGCGTTGAATCTGGTGGCGAGCCGTGCGTTTGTCGGGGCAAACGACGCGCAGACCCCGATGATCGTCCGGGCCGGCGCGGCGGTTGGAAACGTGGTGGTGAACGTTCCGCTCATCTTCGTCCTGGACCTCGGGGTCGTCGGTGCGGCACTGGGGACCGTCCTCAGCAATGCCGCTGCTACGGTCGTCTTCGCGCGGGGACTCGCGACGGGGCGGCTGCCGCTTCTTGGACAACTGCCACTCCGCATCGATCGGGGCTCCCCGGTCTGGGACCACGCCACCGCGCAGTCGCTCGGTCGCATTGCAACGCCCCTCGTGCTGCGAAACGCCGCACTTAACGGCGGGGAGTTTCCGATGCTCGCCATCGTCAGTCTGTTCGGCCCCAACGCCGTGGCGGCGTTCGTCGTCGCCCTTCGCCTTCGTGCTCTGATGAACACGCCGGGGTGGGGCTTCGGGCTCGCCTCCAGCAGCCTCGTCGGACAGGCGCTGGGCACACGTGATGAACGAGCGGCCGACGGCTACGCTCGAGACACGCTCCGCTTTACCGTGGCCACCTATGCGGTCGTTGCCGCGACCGTGTTCGTGTTCGCCGAGCCGATCAGCAGCTGGTTCGTGCAGGATCAAGCGATCGTCTCGATGACAGCTACGCTCGTCCGCGCCACCTGCGTGAGCGTCGTCGCCTGGGGACTGATGAACGGAGCCCTCGGACCGCTCCGCGCCGGCGGCGACACACGCTGGCCGTTCTACGCGCAGGTGCTCGGCCTCGGCGCCTTCGCCGTGCCGGCGGCTTACCTCGGTGCAACGACCCCCCTCGGCCTGCCTGGCCTGCAGGCGGCCCTGATCCTGGAAACTGCCGTTCCGGCCACCATCCTGTACGCAAGATACCGCAGTGGACGATGGAAGAGAGCGGCCCTGCGTCCGGCTGAAACGGACGCCGGCGGTCGCTGATATCCTCGTGCCGTACGGTACGATCCCGTGACACCCGGATTCGCTTCAGATGCACCAAAGCTTCCTTTATGATGCCTGGCTTATTATTGCGTTTGGGTACTTCTTGCTTACATTGAAGTATCTATTTCGAACGTATGTGTGCGCGTGGCCGCGACCTTTTTCGTCGGCTTCCTGCGCAATGACACCGAGCGACCCACGACAGCCGTCCACAGGCGGCGCCCGTCGGATCGTCGCCCCCTTTTAGTGCCCGAGACAGCCCCGTCTCAGGGAAACCGCCTTTCCCATGGCTGAGTCCCGCCACAACTTCTGGAACGTCCTCGCGGCCGCTTCCCAGCGCGACCGCAATCCGGGGTTTCGGGATGCCCTTCGTGCGGTCATGCGAAAGGGACTGCAGTGGGCCGGAATTATCGGCCTGGTCAACATCTTCTGCTTCGTGGCCATCAACGTCCTGGTTCTGAATCAGGACATGATCCTGATCCCGGCCGGTCCCGGCAGCGTGGCTCCGTCGGACCTGCTGCTCATTGACGACGCGTACGTGGTCGTCATCTCGCTGATCTACCTGTGGCTTTCGTGGAGCGGGTGCTCGCTTCGAACCGGGCGCCTCGTCACCGCCGTCGCACTCATCTCGGCCGGGGCGGTGATGCTGTACGACGATCCGGTGTTCGGGAATAACCTGCAGAATGCCGGGTTCGTCACCATGCTTTATATGGTGGCCGTGATTGCCATTCCGTTCCGGCCCTGGCACGTCCTCGCTCTCGGACTGTCGATCGTGAGCGTTATGCTGTCGCTGTCCACGCTGGGCGTTACGGCGGTGCTACAGCATATCCCCGTAATTGGCGTGGCGACGGCGCTCATGACGGGCATTTCCGTTCTCCTCTACAACAACCGGTGGTCCGAGTACGCCGCCCGGCAGCAGACGCAGAAGGCGCTTGGTGAGCACCGCCTGCTGCTCCGGACGACTCAGGAGGTCGGCAACATCGGGGGATGGCAGATGGACCTGGTCGAGGGTACGCTTTCGTGCACCCGCCAGATTTACCGCATTTACGAGCGACCGGTGAACGCCCCGTTTACGTTCGACGCCCTGGACGATCCGATCGATGACGGCGCCAACGCGACGTTCCGATCGGCCGTCACGCGCTGCGCGCAAACCGGCGAGCCGTTCGAACTGGAGCTTCCTCTCGCCGTCGGAGAAGGCAAGTGGGTGGAGGTCCGCGGCGATGCCATCCGGCGGCATGGGGAGATCGTCGAGATTGCCGGGACGCTTCAAGACGTGACCGATCGTCATACGATGGAGGCTGAACTCCGCGCCGGACGGGCAACGATCCGGTCGCTCTACGGCGCGATGGAGAACCTTCTGCGCGCAAGCGGTCGGGCAGAGGTCGCCATGCAGATCGAAGGCCTCGTCCGGCGAACGCTCAAGTACCCGGTCGCCTCCGTCCGCTTCTTCGAAGAAGGAAAACTGGTCACGGTCGACGAGTCAGACGCCGGTGCGGGGCGGGGCGGAGACGGAGCCTACACCTGGGCGGCCTGCGACATTCATAGCGAAACCCCGGCAGCGGAGGCCTATTGCACCGGCGAAACGCTGCGGATTGGCGATACATGGATCGAAACGCCGGGCACGTCAAGCGGCAGCGTGCGGTCCGCCGTGTACGTTCCGGTGGCGAGCCATGGCGTCATCTCCGTGGGAAGCCGCGAACCGAACGGCATCAGCGACCTCGACGTCCGCCTGATCGAGATCATGGCGGCCAATGCGGCCGTCGTCCTGGA
>NZ_DAXETW010000078.1:0-2066 GCF_051155795.1 Longibacter sp. | reverse complement strand
AGGTTGGTGATTACGTTGCCAACGCCCATCGCCAGGCTCGCAGCGGTGTCTTTCCCCTCGAACAGGTCGTGCTCGTCGAACTGATCGAGCGTGCTAACAATCGCCTCGACGATCAGCAGGAGAATAAACGCCGGGATAGCGATGTAAACCAGATTTGGCGCTTCAAATGATAAGTCGGGCATGGAGAGATGAGGCCGTGTTCAATGGTGCTCGTATTCAGGTACTCACGACGGAAACGTTGAGGGTGGATCCCGCAGGGATTCGTCTGGAGCAGCGTCAGCACATCAACGAAAGGACGCGCCCCCGACAACACACGATCAGGATAACACGTAGACGCTGTCTTTCTCAATCCTTCTTCCGCCACACAAGACGCACGGTAGCCCCCGGACCACTGTGGTGAGCGCCTTCGTCGAGCGTGGGCGTGGCGTCGGAGCAGTATTGAATTCCCTGTTCAGGAAAGTGCACGCGAAGCTCGTCGGCCGTAATCATGAGATCGAGATCCGGCGGACCGCCGCTCTCGTATCCCTCGGTGATCTGTTCGGGCCGGAACCACTCAGCGATGACGACGCCACCGGGACGCACGGCCTGCTGCATCATCCGGTACAGGCGGGGCCGTTCGTCCGGGGCGAAGTGCAGGAACGAACACAGAACGGCATCCACCTGGGCATCGGGCGCCCAGCGAGTCAGGTCCTGCTCCTCGGTTGCGATCGAGACCCCGTGCCTCGCGGCAAGCTGATTCGCTTTCCGAAGTCCAACACTGGATGCGTCGAGCGCCCGCACGTCATAGCCCCGTGTCGCGAAAAAGACCGCCGTCCGCCCTTCACCGGCCCCCAGATCGATGACCTCCGCAGGGGGATCCGGCAGATGATCCAGCGCTGCACGAGCAAGAAAAGCGTTCGGAGCGGTGCCGTAGATGTACTCGTCCGCGCGATACCGATCATTCCAGAACTGCGTGTTCGCCATCGAATTCAGCCGTGAGATGCACGTAATGAAAGGCGTCCCTGTTCAAGGTCGTGGGAACGAACGGAAGAAGCTGTTTCGATTCGATGCGTGGCCCCGAGGCCCGTTCCCCGTTCCTCCCCGCTTACATCTCCCGCTCCGCGACGCCGAAATTGACGCGTTCGGCATCGGCGACGACCACACGGAGGGTGGCGGCGTTCTCAGACGGCATCGGCACGTCCGCCTCGTACTCGTTGGTCGTTCCGGTAAAACGCATCGGGGCTTCCGTCAGCACCTCGCCGTCGGCACTCACGATCTGCGCCTTCATGTCGTACCGGCTCGAATCCCATAACCCGTCCGGCTGGGTGGGGCAGCCGCAGAGGAGCCGGACCCGGGCGCGTACCGCAACGGTGCCTCCGTCCACGCGTGCCCCGGCCTCAGGCGACAGCATTTCCACGATGAAGCCGTGGAGCGTCAGCACGAGCCCGTCGCCCGTGATATCCTCTCCCGGCACGAGCGTGGCGGAAGCGGACGCCGTCTGCATCGATTCGGGGTAGTCGAGCGGCCCCTCGGCCGTTACAATGACCGGTGTCGGACCGGCGAGCGGTATGGTCGTCTGGAATTTTGCCGCGCCGGGTGCCTCATAGATTGTGGCGCCTCGTTCGTGCGGCTGATTCATGATCTTGTCCGTGCTGCCAGAGTTACCGGTCTGCCGTCCTTCGGCGAGCACCTCTCCCGTTTCGGCATGCCGGATCACGACACGAGCCCCTCCAACCGGGTCTTGAACGAGCTTCGCATCATTCGACACAACGCGCACGGTCACCGTCGTGGAGACGGTGGTGGAATCGGACGCGGATGCTAACCCTGAAGACGCCGAGACGTGAGCCGTGCCGAAGAAGGCGAGAAGCAGGCCCAGAAACGCAGTGCGCATGGATCGACGAAGTAGCGACATGAAGAATCGGCGGTCGGTTGTGAGAATAGACGGACAAGCCCGCACTCTGCCTTCCCTCGAACGAGAGAAACCGTCTGCGGATCGCGCAGGATGACATTGTAAGGAGATCCCCCACATGGCGTCGGGGAAGCAACGTGCTGGACAAACGACTGAATCAGTTGTATGATCCTGTACT
>NZ_DAXETW010000077.1:0-9478 GCF_051155795.1 Longibacter sp. | reverse complement strand
ATGACGCCGCTCGTGGACCATACCGGCGATGCGATCGGCGTGGCAGCCACGGCGCAGGACGTCACGCAGGAAGTCCAGGCGCGTGAAGCGCTACAACAGGAGCGTGACCTGCTCCGGGGCGTGGCCGACACCAGCGCCGCGGGCATCATCGTCGCAGACCCAAATGGAAACGTATCATTCGCCAATACCCGCGCCGAGACGCTTCTGCAGTCCCGACGATCGGTACTGTCAGAAAATTTTCTGGACGCCCGCTTTTGGGCCGCTCGCGACGCCAGCGGCCGCATGTTTTCCGCAGAGGACCTTCCCTTCCAGCGGGTGCTGCGTACGGGCGATCCCGTGTTCGACGTGGAAATGGTACTGGACCGTCCCGGGCGGGACGTCATCCTATCTATCAATGCGGCCCCCATTCACGACGACGAGGGCAAGGTCGTGCAGATCGTGATTGTGATGGAAGACATCACGGACCGCATGGCGCGGCAGCTCCGAATTCGCGAGCACAACGAGATCCTGTCCAGGCTGGCAAAGATGCAGGTGGAGATGCGAGACGACGTCGACGGCATCCTCCGGTATACGGCGGAAACCGCCCAGGATGCGTTCGGGACAGACCGGGTGAGCATCTGGAGGCGGGACGAAAAGACGGATGACTTCGTTTGCGTGGAGGTTGTCGGGCCCGGCGAGTCGGAAGATATCGGAATGCGGATCGGTAAACCGGCCTACAAGAATTATATCCGTGCTATCCAGGATCGACGCGCGGTCTGCAGCGAAGACGTGCACCGCGACGAGCGGCTCCGCAAGCTGACGACATATAATCAGGAGCGAAATATTCAATCCACGCTGGATGCTCCGGTCCGCGTCGGCGGAAAGCTCGTCGGCCTGGTGTCCGCGGAGCACATCGGCGAGCGCCGGTCATGGTCGGCGGACCTGCAAAACTTCGCCGGGTCCATCGCCGACGTCGTTGCACAAACCTTTATTGTACTGGAACAGGATCGCGCCCGATCCGCTCTCCGACGAAGTGAGCAGCGGTGGAAAGCGTTGGTGGAACACCATCCGGGCGGGGTCCTGATCTCGATCGACGGTCGGGCGGTCTACGCCAACGCCGCCGCACTTGAGACCCTTGGCGCCGATTCCGTCGACGACCTCCCTTCTGAGCAACTCCTCACGATTGTCGACGAAGAATACCGTGATCAGTACAGGGAACGCCTTCGAACGGTTGTCGATGATTGTGAGACAACTCCTCCATGGGAGCATGACATCATCGGCCTGGACGGCGTGCATCGAACGATCGTGACCCAGTCGGTCCCGATCACCTATCGCAAGCAGACCGCTGCGCAGACCGTCGTGCGAGACGTCACAGAGCGACGTCGACGAGAAGAACAGCTGCGCAAGGCCAAAGAAGATGCGCAGCAGATGAACCGCCTCAAGACTACGTTCCTCGCGAACTTGAGTCACGAGATCCGGACGCCGCTGACGTCCATCATTGGCTTTGCGGAAATTCTGGAAAACGACACCCCCGAGCCCACGGACGACATTGCCACAATCATCGGAGAGAGCAGTCAGCGCCTGCTTCGAACGCTGAATTCCGTGCTCGACCTCTCAAAACTCGAGGCGGGTGCTGTCCAACTAACGCCCGAGCACCTTGACGTCGCAGAACGGACGGAGGCATCCACGCGCATCTTCGATTCTCGCGCCAGCGCATCCGGCATCAAGCTATCCACGCGGCTCCCCGATGAGCCGGCGTATGCCGACCTGGATGAATCCGCCCTCGACCGAATCCTGGACAACTTGATCGGCAACGCCCTCAAGTTCACACCGTCCGGCGGAAAGGTACAGGTTGCCGTGGAGGTCAACGATGATACAGTCGAGATCACGGTCGAAGACACCGGGATCGGTATCCCCGATGCGTTCCGCGAGTCGATTTTCGAGCCGTTTCTTCAGGCGTCGGACGATCGTGACGATAAACACGCGGGCACGGGACTGGGGCTCGCGATCACACATCGACTCGTCGATATGCTGGACGGTCGGATTACCGTGGAAAGCACCGTAGATGAGGGGACGATGTTTTCGGTAACGTTTCCCCGAGCGCGTCCACCTGAGTCCTCGTAAGCGCATCGACGTAACGGCACCTCTTCCAGGGCTCCCAACCCTCGACGCAGCGCCCTGGACGCAACGCACGCAGCACCTCCACCAAGCCGTCGACCAAATGGACAACTCGGAAACGAGGCGCCATGTAACAAGGCTGTAACGCAAGAATGGGGAGACGCCGCATTTCACGGGAATGTGAACGGGTCTCGAATGTGCTTTTTGGCATTCCCGGCACGCTGGATCCGGGCGACAGAACCGTCGATAGATGCCGTTTACTCGCATTCCTGCTACCCGCGCAGGTGGCCGCAAACCGTGTAGAAATCCGGCCTCAGCTGCCTTCAGCGCATATTCACACCGGATCGAGGCTCACCAGATGACTGACGCGTCCCTGCTCCTATACCTGAGACCCACCGTGGCCAAAGCCAGTGGCGATGGGTGCATCATCCTGTGTAAGCTTGTGGAGGCTGTGATCGTGTCAGGGGCAGTATTTTCTACCTGACCGGGTCAAACGTACCGGAACATGTGTTCTGGGGGGCCATTTCAGTGCGTGTTCTCGTGAAGATATACTTCACGATGGCTTATTTAGGACCTGGGTGCTGGTCTGAGAAGGCCGTTGGTCTTGTCAGTCTGGACCCGACCCCGACGTTCTACCCCTTTCGGTTGAGAGCACCTGCCCTAGCCGCGCTGCCAATGGGAAGCCTCCAACCGACGCGTAAACGGCTACCCTTATTCCGACCTCTTCGACCATGAAGCGGATTCTGACGACCCTCGCCTCGGTACTTGGACTTTGGATTCTCGTGAGCTTTACCGGCGTCATAGCCGATGGAGCCCGTCCTGAATTTTGGACAACGAGCCTCATGTGGAGCCTGCTCGCAGGCCTCGTGATCGCACCGTTTTATGCATTCGTCTCTTCGCAGATGTTTGCCGATGAGCCGACCGCTCCGGTCGTCGAGACGGAAGAAACGGAGGACGCTGCAGATGTCCCGGCCTTCCACAGCGGCGGTTCCGATGACGCCCCGCCGACGCGCGCGCTCAATCTCGACGAAATTGATGAGATGGAACGTGCTCGTAAGCTCTGGCCGCAGCAGAAAGAGGAGGCTGTGAGCGCGTAACATGCCTCGGACCGGTGAAGTCAGACCGGTAGCGTCGGCTGTGCGCTTGAGCGTGCGTTAGATGGCGGGATGGGGAGTGTTCGCTGCCCTTTTCCACGACTCCGTCCCCTGCCATGAAACGAATTCTGTACGGCGTAGCGGCCCTCGTCTTTGCCGGCATCTTCGTTAGCATCATCGGTATCGTTGCCGACGAAGCCAATCTGACGCTCTGGACGCAGTCTCTGATGTGGTGCCTGCTTGGGACGGTGCTCATCGTGCCCGCCGTCGTCTTTGCTGCGTCGTCCTCATCGGGTGCCGAGACGCAGGTCCGCGAATCTTCGCAAAACGAAACGGCCACCCCCAAACGGGCCGGCGCCGATACGGGGAAGCGCATCGGCGTTCGAGCGGAGACCGATCGCCCGCGGCGCTCTCCCGGTCGCATCGTCGCCTACGTTCTTTCGGTCTGCCTCGTCGTATGGACCGCCGTTAGCCTGGTGAGCCTGTTTGTCGACCAGAGCCGCCTGGGCTTCTGGACCGAGAGTGTCATGTGGTCGCTTCTTGCGCTCGTTGTCTGGGCGCCTGTCATGGCGTTTTTCATCAATCCATTTCAGGACCCGGGCCTGCAGCCGGCGCAGCCAGCGGTATCAAGCACCGGTGAGCCGGAGGACTTCGTTCCTGCCTCCTCTCCTGCCCCGGCCATGAGGTCGCCGCAACACACAGGCGACGCAGCCACGTCGTCGGAGCTCGCAGCGAACGAGCAGACGACCCTGTCTGAGTCCGAGCCGGAGGCGGATGCCGATGCGTCCCGACCCGACGAGCACGTCGTGTAGAAAGGCTGCGTAGGAGGATCACATCGACTTGCAGCGGCCATCGCTGCCGCGCCGCCCGAAGCCGGATACAAGCCAGTCCGGCCGAGCAGGCTGCAGGAATCATAATCATGCTGCGCGCATCATAGCAGAGGCCTCCAACACCATCTGGTGCCGGAGGCCTTTTCTGCGTTTCGTCGTTGTTCGTTGCGCGACGTGCAGAACGGACTAAGACTTACGCTTCCGTCGTCTCTTTCTCTTCCGTCAGCATCGTGAGAACAGGGCACTGCGCGACACGAACGATACGCTCCGTGTTCGACCCGAGGAGGAACCGTTCCACACCGCTCAACCCGCGCGTCGCCATGACGATGAGCTGCGCACCTTCACGTTCAGCGTAGTCTATCACACTTTCAGCGACACGCCCGTGCTTCACGGCCGTCGTGACTTCCACGTCCGGGCCACCAACACTGGCCGCAAGCTGTCGAAGTGCCGTTTCTGCGTTCGAAACGATCTCTTCATTCATCTCAACGACGCCGACGCCCGGGAGGCCGGTGTCGCTGAACGTCGGCACGACGCGCTTCTCCGCGACGAAGAGCAGGTGGAGGCGAGCCCCATAGGCGGCAGCAAAGTCTTTCGCGGTTCGAACGGCCTGCTTTGAGTGTTCGGAGAAATCGACCGGCGCCAGTACGTCCTCCACCAGTCTTCCTTTTTCCCCTTCCATCCACGGCACTTCCTCGTTGACCGTGATCACCGGGCAGCGGGCATGTCGCACAAGCTTGTCGGCCACGTTGCCGAGCATTAGCCGCTCGATGTTGCGATGCCCATGGGTTCCCATCACGACCAGGTCGATGCCGTACTCGTCGATGTAGTCATGAATCGTCGCCGCCACGTCAAAGCTAAGGTGGACCGAGACGGCGGTGTTGATTTCGATCGACTGACCGTCAGGCACGAGCTCGTTCAGGCGGGCCTGCGCTTCCTCGCGTATGCGGGAACGAATCTGCACGGCCTTCTCCTGAGCATCGTCCACCCCGTAAAACTCGGGGTCGAGCTCATCCACCACGTGCAGGACGTGAAGGGTGGCGTCGAAGCGCTCGGCAAGATCGACCGCCTTCGTGAGCGCATGCTCAGCGCAGGACGAGAAGTCGGTGGGTACGAGAATCGTCTGGATGTCCATAAACGAGTAGCTAGGAACAGAAAAGGAAACGTCGGGGGGGTCAGGCATGCGCCGGTTTCGACGCAGGCGGGGTCTCAACGAGCGATTTTGCGTTCGGCTTCACAACGAACACGGGCTGTTCGGCACGTCGAACGATATTCTCCGTTACGCTGCCCATGAGCAGACGGTCGAGGCCAGACCGGCCGTGGGTCGCGATCACGATCAGATCGATCTCGTGCTCGGCCGCGTAGTCGCGGATCGTCGCCGGTGCATACCCGATGCGGGCCTCGACGATGACGTGTTCGATGCCAATTTCTTCACGCGCCAATTCTGCGAGCGCGTTTTCGACATTCTCAACGACCTCTCCCGTCGGCAGTTCGACGGGTTCGATTCCATACGTCGAAGGATAAATAACTTCTTCGACCACATGCAAGAGATCCATGCGGGCACCGTACGTCAAGGCGAGTTCCCGCGCATGCGCAACCGCAAGCGTGGAGCCTTCGGAAAAGTCGACGGGAACCAGAATGCGTGACGTACCAGACGGGGCCGTTTCCTCCTTGGTACCGCGCACGGTCAGAACAGGGCAATTTGCGGACCGAACAACATCTTCTGCAACACTACCCATCAGCATCCGGTTGACGCCGGTTCGACCGTGCGTCCCCATCACGATCAGATCCGTGTCGCGCTCATCGGCAAACTCAACAATCCGTTCGTGAATGATCGCTCCCTCCAGTTGCACCTGTTCGATCGACAGGTCATCGGACGTGAACGGAAGCGATTCGATCATTTCATCGATCGTTTCCGTCGACATGGGATGGGCGTCGACCATATCGCGATACCCGTAGAGATGGCGTCCCGCGACGCTCAGAATGCACAATTCGGCGTCGTGTACGTGTGCGAGAAAGGCCGCTTGCGGAAACGCCCGCCTGGCACCTTCTGAAAAGTCTGTCGGAAAGAGAATCCGTTTGATCGAAAGCATGGCCGTTCGGGGTATTGGTGAGAAAGGTCGAACGATCTTTCGGCAGGAACCGGTCTGGGTTAGTCCTTCCGAATGGGAATGGGACGACGTCCGCTTCGGGGCGCCTGCGTGGTTGCCACCCCCATGCGAAGCACGATCTGAGGCCAAGCATCATCGCCGCAGAGGGACCGAACGTCCTGTCGCAGGCGGGACACCTTGACGGGTTGATTCAGAAAGCTTGCGCCGAGGCCGTAGCTGGTGGCCCGCAGCAGCACGTGGTCGAGCGCCTGTCCGGCCCGGAGCCAGGCGGCGACGTTATCGTCCGTTGTCGTCAGGACGGCCAGGACCGGAGCGTTGCGAATGGTGGCGGTCTCCCGGTGCCATGGATCCGGGCCGAGGCCGGGCAGCGCCTGCAGCCATCCGGCCGAAAGCGTCTGCCACCGGCTCCAGCCCCGCGTTGACCCGGGCACACCGGCGTCATCGGACGCTGAGGCCGTCCATTCCGCCAGTTCGCGCCGCACGTCGGCATCGGCCAGCATGTCCTCATTCGCTCGAATAGCGAGATCGAGCAGTCGACTACGCTGGTCGGCGTCGGACAGAACCTCAAGGTTCGCCCCTTCCGACGCTGCGGCATCTTCGAGCTGATTGAGATCCGACGTTGGAACGGTGGCATCCTCGAAGGCTTCCCGGTGCGTGCGCCGACGCTGAATCGCGGAAAAAAGCGTTTCATCCGCGAGCGTCGGCTCCATGGGAGAGCCCATCGAGATGCGGGCGAGGGCCTTTCTCCCCTTCTCCACGTCTTGCATGTGCACGGCGGCGTCTTCCTCATCCCGATCCGGAAACCACTCCACCTCAGGCGTGATGCCGACATGACGCATGGCAATGCGAAAATGGAAGAGGGCGGCCCCGCAACTCATGATGCGCTCCCGCCCTCCCGGATCGAGTGCCGGAAGCGTGCGAGCCGGATCGACGTAGAGCCACACGGACGCATCATGAACCGAGAATTGCCATGGCTGCGTGTTGTGTCCCGACGGCGCCATCACGGCATAACCGAGCAGAAACATCAACTGCTCCTCCACCGCGGCCTGTCGGGGAAACGACGGGTGCGGCGGAGACGGTGTGGGGGAACGATGCGTCATGTCTCGAGTCGAGCGCGGGAGATCTACCCAGGGTCTACCGACCGGTTACAATCGGCGACCGGCCGGTGCGGGCATTGATGCCTTGTATCCGGCGTTGCACCTGACAACGTAGCGCTTCCTGGGACCGCAAACGTAGCGACCCATCCCCGCGCGGGTGCAGGACAATCTGGCGACACGGCGTGGGGGTTTATCCCACACCGATGTCACCCGATGCCCGCCCGACGTCATGCGACCGGCGAGCCGATCAGATTCCAGTACCACAGAAACGGGATGTAGGCCAGCATGCCCGCCGTCACGATGGAGAAGTGAATACGCGTAAGGGGCGACCATGCCTTCGTGATCCAGGCCCGAATGACGAATCCGAGCAGTCCGACAGATAGAGCGGACGCCATGATCGGAAAGGCGAGAAGCGGGCGGATGGACGCGGGGTCAGTATGCGTTGGACCCAGCGGTCCACCGGTAAAGACGCGGAATGCGAGAGCAAACAGGAATCCGACGTGCAGGGCCGCGGCAAACGTGGCCAGCGGCCGGGCGTACTGCATTCCCTCCGGCGCATCGTCATCCGACGTGTTGGGTCGCATGAACTCGCGAATCGGGATAATGAAGATCGAGGCGATCGCAAGAAGGCAGATGCCGAACCAGGGGAGGCTCACGGCGGCTGTAGCCAGCAGGGGGATGCGTTCGAAGGTGGCGTTGCCCACGCGGAGTCGTGGCACCGGGCCCGGCCCGGATGTGATCGCTGCCGCCTGGGCCACCGATCGGTTCGGGGTCTGGAACCGTTGCTGTCCGACATGGCGGAGATGAAGCGGTCCGTCGGGAAGACCGAGGGTAAGCGCGGTGTCTCCCTCAGCAACCACCTCGACGTCCGGGTACGGAATGCCGAAGAGAGAAAAGAACGACTCGAAGGAGGTGTGAGGTCGCCGGGCGATCCGATACGTTCCCTCAAGGGTACCGAGGTCGGTTTGCACCGCGTCCGACATCGATAGGTGCGGTGATGGGACATTCGCCAGAATCTCTCGGAGCACGTCCGATGCCAGCGGAACGCCGGAGGCCGCATTTCCTGCGACGAAAACGCCGAGCTTCAGCTCGGGAATGATCGCGACCTGACTGCCGGCGCCGGGATACGAACCTTTATGCACGTAGGCGTCATGTCCGGAAACAACGCCTCTGAACCACCCCAGGTGCCCGCGGCGCCCGGCGAACGGGTCCAGAAGATCGCCCGGCTCGAAGGATACCGCTTCGGAAGGAAGCACCCGGACGGTATCCTGCCGGCCGCCATTCAACACCGCCTGGAGGAAGCGCGCCATATCCGCCCCGGTGGTCCAGAGCCCCCCTGCAGGCACCATCGTGACGTAATCCCGCGGCAGGGCCTCCGGTGCGTCGTTTCCGGGCACATACCCGGTAGCTGGGGTACCCGAGGCAAATTTCGGATCGGCCGCGAACGTCGAGTGCCGCATCTGAAGCGGCCGGAAGAGGAGTGAGTCAGCCAGCGCGGCGAACGATTCCCCTCGCTTCTCCGCCACAACGGCCCCGGCCCAGGCGTATCCCTCGTTCGAATATCGCGAGACGGCGCCGGCCGGATCAATCTGCGGGGGAAGTTGCCGGCGAACGACGGAGGTGAGGGACGCGGGGGGACGCGGGCTTCCGCCGCCGAGCATCCGGCCATCCAGCCCCGACGTATGCGCAAGAAGGTGTGCGAGCGTCACGTCGTCCCCCGCCTCACGGTCCACGATGTCGCGCCCGACGGGATCGTCGAGGGAGATGTCTCCGCGGGCGGCGAGGATCCGGAGAAGCGTGGCAGTGACGGGCTTGGTGACCGACGCGACGCGCACCACGGACCGGTCGCCGGACATCGGCTGCTCCTCCTCCGCGTTTGAAAAGCCGTACCCGGTCACGGAGACAATCTGGCTGCCCGTCACGACTGCGACAACAGCCCCCGGCACCGCGTGGGTGTCGAGCAGGGCGGGCACCCGCCGGTCCAGTCGCTGCTGAACGGAATCGGCATTCAGGTCCGGCCGTTGCTCCGATGAACTCGTGTCCTGCGCGGCAGCGGCAAACGCCCACCCTACGAGAACGACGCCAAATGCCAGGGCGAACAGCAGTGTACGCATGGCAGAGATCGTGAGGAGGCGAGGATCCAGCCGAGACGCATCGCCGGTCAGACGTGAGAGAATGTCCATAAGAGCGGGTTACGAACCGAATGGAAAAGACGAGCCCGCGTATGATAACGGGCCCGTCTCAGAAGCGCA